>NZ_LMVP01000545.1 GCF_002287235.1 Methanosarcina spelaei | reverse complement strand
TAAGGATACGAGCGAATTTTGTTGTGACTGCATTAAATACTGGTGGGAAAATTACGGCAAGGAAAATTACCTTAATCCAAATAGCATTTTAGTTTTTGCAGATGGTGGTGGAAGCAATTCAAGTAGACATTATATTTTCAAGGAAGACTTACAAAAGCTGGTAAATGAAATTGGAATTGAAATTCGAATGGCTCATTATCCGCCATACACTTCAAAATATAATCCGATTGAACATAGGTTATTCTGCCATGTAACGTCTGCATGTAAAGGTGCCGTTTTCAGCAGTCTTGATGTGGTTAAAAACCTTATTGATAAGACTTCTACATCAAAAGGATTGAAAGTGTTTTCGACTATCAAGGATAAAGTTTATGCAACGGCAAGAAAAGTAAGTGAAAACTTCAAGAAAAATATGAAAATTGTCTTCGATGATTATTTGGGAAAATGGAATTATAGAGCAATTCCACAGGTAAAAAATTGAAGTTATATTTGAATCATTCCTAAGTATAGAGGTAGAGGGTAGAAGATTTGAGAGTATTCTGCAAGACCGATGAGCGCAAATGTGCCCTTGAAGATTAAGGCCAGCCAGGAGCCAAGACCTATTACTGCACCAAGCGCAGCTCCCATCGTTCTGCTGATATAGTAATAGCTGCCGCCTGCCAGAGGCATTCCGGTTGCAAGTTCTGACATGCTGATGGCTGTGGCTATTGAAATAAGCCCACCAAACAGAAAAGAAATTATTGCTCCGGAGCCCGCATCTGCTAAAGCAATTCCAGGAAGAACAAATATCCCGGCTCCAATCATAGTGCCGGTGCCAATTGCGAAAGTTGAGATAAAACCAAGGTTACATCCCAACCTCTCAGTCGTTTCAACCGATGCCATTTTTTACTCCGTCTGTTACAGGGCTTTCAAACCGGTAAATCCATCTTTGTTTAAATCTTCAGATTACTTTTACTTTGACAATACTGGACGTAGATTTCACCATCATACGTCAGCAAGCAGCAGGGTTTTACAAGTCCCTATTGCACTGGATCTGCCTTTTGAATAATAATCTCGAAATAAGTGTTTTTCTTTGCAGTACGGTTTCAATGTCTTTTTAGTTGAACGGCTTCAATGTCTTCTTAATAACTTTCTTTTTAATTATTTTTAATAAATGATGCAGCCTGCTCTTGATTAAGGTGTCTTATTCATATTTTAGTGAATTTTGCTTTCGAATAGTACATATATCTATCCGTTAAAAGGCATATTTCTTAGCCTGCAGTCAATGCATATCGTTAATAGTAGTATTAAAAGGAGTAAAGAATATCGAATATAATTGGAGTGCGGAAAGTGGTGGAAGATTGTCTTAGCTTCTGTCCAGAGAGTCATCTGTTTTATATTATCTACAAAGACTTTTGAATTGTACTACTCGCAGGCAAAGAAACCAATAATGACAGTTTGTACGTTATCAGTGGTAAGTATAATTATGTAAATATCTAAAAAATGAAAACGTATTGATTTATACATAACATTGATCTATATATAGCATTGATTTACACGTAGCATTTATTTACGCATAGTATCGACTTATACATATACTCTTCACATAAGCGATATCGGTTTAGTTAAGGGGTTCACATATAGTTATTGGGCGGATATAATGCAAAGTAATGATCTTATTAAAGAGCAAGTACTACAGTTAAAAATTGAGATCGCGCAGTTAGAAGCCGAAGTTAACAAATTACAGATTACGATAAACGAAAAAAAATATGCATTAAATAGATTATCTGAACTGTTAGAAATAAGAGGAGTAACTTTAAACGACAATAAATAATATTAAAAGTGTTTGTTTCTAAAAAATAGTATTTTTATGCTCGGCCCGTCTAAAAAACCTTTTATAAACTCTACAAATAGTTTTCTAGATTTTTCAACTCCTTCATTTATTCCATCCAAGTGGCCTCTGGCATAACGTGGTTTTTCGACGACAACTGTGTCTAGAAGGAGATCAAATTTGTTCTGTAAGCTCTTTATCTTTGCATTCTGATCTTCTTTTGAGTCATTTGAATTTAAATTAACAAATTTTTCTGCATTCTCTTAAAAAACATCCTTGTCGATTTCAAGCCCCTGATTTACTCCTTCTTTATAGTCTGAATAAGATCGTCTATCTTTATTTCTCTCAATTAGCTTACTGAATATTCGGACTGTATGTTTTGCTTTTTATTCCTCCAATTTACCCTCTTTCTCTATTTTAAAAATGAAAAAAGCTGTTTATGCCAGTAGAAATAAGTTTTAACCCTTTCTATAATTAATCTTGTTTCAAGATAATTAACTGATATATTTTTATATATTTTTGCTCTCTCTCGCCAGTAATACTTATTGAGATCATCTTAAAATCTCTATTCCATAGCTAATTTTTACAATTCGTTTTATTTCTTCAGTTTATTTTGTCAGATGAGAATTGTTAGGGTTCAGGTACTTAATGACTCAAGTAATTAATTTAATTTTTCTAGAAAATTGACTCAGTACCAAAATCTAGTGATGGATGTAAAATTCAAAATCACTAGATTTTGTAAATGGTCACCATCCGTGTAATACAACTTAATGATTCAAGTCTTTAGATAGCGAATATTGATTTTGATAAAAACTGGATTCTTCTTGCTAATTCAGATTTTCTATCAAAAATGCAAAAATCACTGGATTTTGGAACAGAGTCAGAAAATTGGAAAGATAATAAAAATAAAAAACAGTAATAAAAATAAAGAATCACTAACAAAAAATAAAGAACGATAATAAAAGTAAAAAAATAAAATGAAGTAAAAATCGACTCAGTACCAAAATCTAGTGATGGATGTAAAATTCAAAATCACTAGATTTTGTAAATGGTCACCATCCGTGTAATACAACTTAATGATTCAAGTCTTTAGATAGCGAATATTGATTTTGATAAAAACTGGATTCTTCTTGCTAATTCAGATTTTCTATCAAAAATGCAAAAATCACTGGATTTTGGAACAGAGTCTAAAAATCTAATAATAAAAGTAAAAAGGTAATACTAAAAGTAAAGAGAAGATAAATGTAATAAGAATCTAAAATGTAATAAGAATCTAAAATGTAATAAGAATCTAAAATGTAATAAGAATCTAAAATGTAATAAGAAGATAAATGTAATAAGAAGATAAAATATAAAGTGGATGTAAAATGAGTAATCTGAAACAAAAATAAAGAATTCAAGTTGATATATTAAGTTTTCACTTTCCACTTACTTATCTGCTCTTCACGCCATTTCTCCATTGCTCTCCAGATGGGCAGAGGATCAATACCGTGAATCTTCACATATTCGTCTCTCATATATTCATTCATATTTCCGTCTATGTAGCGCAATGTAGCCTGATCGGGCTGCAGCCTTGCTCCTGTTGGTATTGCTGCGGGGTTTATGCAAACCTCTGCACAATAACGCCATTCTTCCTCACCGCCTGTAGATTCTATCCTGAATGGCTTTCCGCAGTTCGGACAGACGCCGAACATTGTTTTGTCTTCTTTCTGGTTCATAATTTCCCCCTCTGAATGAAAAAAACTCATATTTGTCTATTGTGCGTAGAAAATTATATAATTCATTTTATATCCATTTTATATATCCATTTTATATATCCATTTTGTCTACCTTTCAATATTTTCTATAATTGTTTTTTCTCTCCAACTCTAACAATTATCCTCTATACTTCTCCAAAACAATTTCTATCTCTTTTTTTATGGACAGTGTTTGTAAACAGGAAGTTCAACTGTTGAATTTTCTGAATAACTTTTAAATCTGGCCGAAACGCAAACTCGGATATAATATAAAAGTAAAATAGACAGGATGCAGAGGATGAAATAGTAAAGAAAATGAAAAAATGGTAAGAATTAAAACTGGATAAAACCAGCTATAAAACATAAAAAATTCTATTTTATTTCTTTCTTATACTTTATTATACTTTATTAGTTTCATAAATTTATTAACTTTGTTATAATTTGAATGTCTCCAAGCAAAAAGCTTACAGCTGAAGAACAAAGTTGCTACACAGATAGACATAAACAACAATGCACATACTGAGGTTTGTATTTCAATTGGTGACGTTTTAGTTGCTCCTATTTGCCTTCATATGTTATTAAAAACCGATTATGTAACATCCTTTTTAACATTTTCGGTACGTTTCGATCTTTAAGAATTTTGGCTCTTCGTCATTTCCTATGGATAAGATGATTTTCAATTCAAGACCGCATTGGTTTTTATGAGAATATTATGAGAATATCCACACAAAACAACGAAGAGCCAGAATTTTAAACCTATTTTAACAATTGCACCGCCAGCCGAGACAGTTAAGAAAAAAACTGTTTTAGTTTCGAATTAATGGTTTCTGCTCTCGAATCTTCTAACTTTGTCGGATTATTTTTCTCTTTCCGGCAGGAGGCAGTTTCTGCAGATAATTATCTTCTGAGAATCTTAATCTCGGCTTTCTCGTCTTGTGTTAGCAGGCGACGGTGAGTGTAATGTCTTCCATCTGCAATAAACCGCCGCTCTGGCTAATCGAGCGCGAGTTCAAAGTTCCATATTCTTTCTACTCGAGTTCCTCCCTAAGTTCAGTTTCTTCTCTTATCATGGACTGTTTGCCTTCACCAATTACTGAGTTTTCTGGTCAGCGTGCTATCACTTTCTCTGCTTTCTGTATGGTCTCTGTCTATCAATAATCCCACATTTATTCTTTTTTTGTATATTTCAGTGCTGAGGTTAAAAATGCAGTAATAGTCTTAAAAATCAGCGTTTTTATGTCCAATTATAATATAAGAATTTTAAGCTAATAAAAATATAGGTTTAAATTTTAATAAAAAAGAAATAGAAGTCTAAAGCTCAATAAAAGCAAATAAAGGTTTTAAACTTAACAACAAAGAAATTGAGGTTTTAAATTTAATAAAAAAGAAATGGAACTTTTAATTTCCTCAAAGATATAGAGCTCCTAGAGCTCCTGAACTTAATTAAAGTAATAAAATTAAAGTAATATTATTTTCATGTGTTCTCCGGGAAAAATGATTCGGTTATGAAATCTTTAAATATTCTTTTAGATTTCTCGAATCCGGTATACACGCCGTCCAGGCGCTGCTCCGAGCAGTTCGGCTTTTTTGATATGGAAATGCCGCCTAAAAGCTGGTTAAAATTATTCTTCAGGCTTCTTATCTTTTCAGCCGGATCTTCTTCCAAGTCGGAAAGAGGGAGTTTTTCCAGATTATCCTCGAAAGTGTATTTGGCTATATCCAGGCCTTTATTAACTCCTTCTTTAAAGTCCGAATAAGCCTGATGGTCTTTACTCCTTTCAATACAGACATTAAATTTCCTTATGAGATCTTTCATTTTTTGAGTTTCCAAAATCCTTGCTTCCTTTTTTAAAGATTTTGATTTGTGCAATCTTTTTAGGTTGCAGACACAAGAGTTTCAAATTTATAATTTATAAAACTATAAATTTAAATTATAAGTTTAAATTATGAGTTATGAATATTAGTTATCATTAAAAAATCAAATCAAGCGCTTTTCACACTTTGCATAATAAAAACTCAAGGCATTAAAATAAAGTGAGATATATAAAAAATAGTGTTTACATGTATATTAATTTTTTGAGATAAAATTAGAGACTGTTATATTCTGATCTTTAGTTCTCTTTCACTTAGTATTATACACTTTTACTTATACACTTTTACTTAAGTTCCGAAGCCGATTATTTGTTTTAATATCTGTCTTAATGAACCATGTTCAGGAACATAAATTCATAATTTAGGTTAAAATTAGCTAGTTAACATTTTCAATCTTTTTCAAGGTGGATATTTGGTATATCTTGTTCTCAAATAATCTTATATACAAATAACAATAAATGAAAATATATGAAAGGATTTTCTATAAATATTGAAGAAGCCACTTTGGAAAATGGCAATTTCCGCAAGGTACTGTATACCGCAAAGCACAGCCAGCTGGTACTTATGAGTCTCAAGCCCGGGGAAGAGATCGGAATGGAAGTGCATGAGGAAAATGACCAGTTTTTCCGCTTTGAACAGGGGAAGGGGAAGTGCATAATTGACGGTAATGAATATGAGCTAAGTGACGGCGTTGCTGTGATTGTGCCATCTGGCGCGCAGCACAATGTCATCAATACCTCGGAAACAGAGGAACTGAAACTCTATACAATCTATTCACCGGCGCACCACAAGGATGGAATCGTGCGTGCGACGAAAGAAGAAGCCGAAGCCAATGAAGCTGAATTCGATGGAGTAACTACGGAATAAGATCTAAGTAGCCGGAATAAAATTTTATTCCTGCCAGGGTCATGTCATATCATAAGAGTATTTTTTTATAAAACTCTTCTACCTTTCTTTTTTGTAACTAATTCATTTTTTGTAACTAATTCATTTTTTGTAACTAATTCATTTTTTGTAGCTGTATTTTGTTTCTACTTTTCTTAGTAAATTTTGCTGGCGAACCCATTAGTCGACTATTCTGAACTTCAATTATGGTTGTTGTAAAAATTTTCAACATTGTCTCTGTTCATTATTGCTGTAATGTCGTCTACCCAGTCTAAAAACAGAAAAGTTACAATGACGTTTAAGGTTAGTAAAAAGTCAGAAGCCATAGCCAAAAAATTCGAAACCGCTGTTCATAGACTGATTTAAGTCAAATTCAACATTGTTAGGCCGATTTAATTCAAACTCAACATTTTTAGGACGATTTGAATCAAGTTCAACATTGTTAGGCTGATTTGAGTCCGAATCAGTGTTACTAAACTGATGCAAGGCAGAAGGAATAGTCCCCACTGAGAATTGTTTTCTTTCTTTTCTTGCTTCTTTTAATTTAGACCTTAAGTCTGTTTCCATATTTTTAAATTTTTCTTCAAGTTTAGAATCATAATTTATATATCCGTCAGTTTTTGGATGATCCCTTAATGATCAGTTGATATTTCCAAGATTACTTACACGTTTGTTTTTCGCTCTCATTTTCTACTTTGTGTACACTTAATTTACTGTACACAGGTAAGCTTAGAAAACAGATGTAATTGAGCAAAAAATCAAACATAAAATATCAACCGTCTACTAACGGATGACCAATTAATTCACAAATTGAACACAAAAAAGCGAATTTAAGATTATTTCCGGGATTTCGGTAAACAAAATAAATTAATTCAAAAAAATATAATAATATTATAGTAAGCTAATCCAAAAGGCAGTGTGCCGAATTCTCTGTAAATTCAAAGTCAAATTTTTATATACTAAGCAAAACTTAGTTTTCTTGCTATTGGATTCTCAAACCACAAATTTTATAAGATTTCTAATTTTACAGAAAAAGCAGCACACTGCCGCGTAATTAAATAGTTGTAAAAATATAAACTTGTGTAATGATTTTCTACTCTCATTACTAGATTTTGGAACGAATCATATGAACATCCCAAAGATATTCAACTTAACAGCACAGGATGCGTTTAATTATGTCTCAAGCAAGGTGTTCGCAGATCAGCAACTTTGCATGGTTCTAAAGTTAAGCGGGAAAGTTGATGAGACTTCCTTTGCCAAAGCGCTGCGTCTGACGTTAGACCAGGAACCTGTGCTGGGCTCCAGGTTTGTCGAGAACTGCAGCAACCCTTATTGGGGACGCAGAGATGATCTGGAAAAGATAATGATATGCTCCGTGATTGAAACCCCATCCCCGGAACAGGGAATAATGACGTTTGTTAACGAGGCTTTGCATGCAGATACGGATCCCCTGATAGTATCAAGAATCTTCAGAGAGAAAGAGGCGGATACAGTCTGCATCAAAGTAAATCACTCTGCCTGTGATGCCGGCGGGCTTAAGGAATATGTATCGATATTGTCTGACGTATACAGTAGGCTATGTGAAGATCCGAGATATTCCGTTAGTCCGAATTTATGCGGTAGAAGGGACCAAAGTCAGGTCTTTAAGCATATAAAAGAGTTTAGTAGTATCGAACCAAAAGGTGGTCCAAGACCAACCTGGACGCTCCCTCAAAAAGACGGAGTTTCACCAATGCGTTCCATCAGGCATATCCCGAAGGAGCGATTCATTACAATTAAAAAGTATGCCCACGATAAGAAAGCAACTATAAACGACCTGCTCCTGACTGCATTATATAGGACGCTTTTTGAGATAAACAATACAGAGTATAAAGTACCCATGACTATCCAGGTGTCCATAGACCTGCGAAGATATTACCTGGATAATGAAGCGGAAGCAATATGCAATCTTTCAGGAGCACTGTATCTTGGCGTTGAAAGAATACAGGGAGAAGTATTTGAGAAAACCCTTGAAAGAATTGTCTTTTTTATGAGAAAATTGAAAGATAATTACCCAGGAATCGAGAGCTCAAAAGGACTGGAATACAAGTACAAGCAAGGTTATCCTGTTATGGAGAAGTGGATAATAGAGTCAGGTGCGCTAATGAGGAAACACAACTTAACGTATCCACTGCTCTCAAATTTTGGGATCTTGAAGGAATATAACTTTGGAGGGTTGCTTACAGTAAAAGGATATATTACAAGCCCTATCATGTATCCACCTGGATTTATGCTAGGAGTTTGTACTTACAATGAGGAGATTACACTCTCCATTGGATACTGCGGGCAAGAAAACTATAGGCTTGTAGAGAGCTTTCTGGACGTCTATTTGGAGGAGCTCCCAGGATAAGATCCCACACGGTGCAAAGTGAATTTACAGAATTTTTATTACACTATCATTTTTACTGAAAAATTAAAACATTGCAAAAAACATTTCACGATAATAATATATAATCTTAAAACAGATAATTCAATCACACAAAAGGAAGATAATTACCATGGCAAAACCTATAGAATTGGGGCTTGTTCTTGAAGGAGAAGACGCAAAGGAGTTTTTCAGGAACGAAAGAAACCCTATAGTTTCAAAGAAACTCGTTGAAATGTTCAAGCGTGACTCTGTTCCAAAATCCAGTGATTTTCGTATTTTTTAATTGAAGACCTGAGTTAGCAAGAAGAGTCCAGTTATCATCAAAATCAATATTCGACATCTAAAGACTTCAATTTTTAAGTTATGTCACAAGGATTATGACTAATTACAAAACCTAGTGGTTTTGAAATTTAAATTCATCACTAGGTTTTGGTACTGAGTCTCAAGCGTGCAAAGAAAATAAATGAGCAAAATAGGTCTTAAGCTTGAACTCTATAATTCTAGATTCCGAGCTTCGGACAATACCACTTAATAAAACTCATAATCTTTCTTCTTTTAGTTGCTTGAGTCAGGAATTAAATGATTTTCTTAAAAACGATGCGTTGATTGATCAGAATAATATGATTAGTCGAACTCGTTTGTGCTTTTGGAATAAAGAAAATTGGTAGGATTTTTTACTCTTATTGCAGATACAATTGAAGCTAAAGCCGTAATAGATGGGCTTGAGCATTATGAATACCGTAAATATCCTGGCGTTAAAATTGCAAGATTGGCAGTTGATTCCAGATTTGAACGAAAAGAAATAGGAACATATCTATTACTAGCAGCAATAGGCAAAACCTTATCAGTTTGTGAAAATATAGGATGTAGATACATCCTAGTTGATTCAAAAAAAGAATCAATAAGCTTCTATCAAAAAAATGAGTTTAAACTTGTAGAAAAATATAAAGATCGCGAATTTGTTCCTATGTATCTTAACATACAGCCTATAATTGCCGAAAGTGGAAGTTTTGACTCTAATGATTCTTTTTTATCCTGAGAGCCTATCCCAAAAGCCATTTAGTTCTTAATCATCAAGAATTTTCAGGATTGTTGTCATGATCAGAAACTTGAGTGATCATTCGAAATACAGGATTCAGAGAAGCAATTTTTAGTTTTGGGATCAGCTCAATTAAAAAAGAAACCAGAAAAATCTGGTTTCACTGTTCTTTCAAATACTCATCAATTGCCTTTGCCGCTTTCTTACCAGCACCCATTGCGCTGATAACGGTTGCTGCACCTGTAACAACATCTCCGTCTGCAAAAACTCCGCATTTGGAGGTTTTGCCTATTCATGGATGGAAAAGTTTACCTCAGGCAAAGTTATTCAAAAACTTTCCTTTTTTCGATTTCATCGAATAATTATACTTCTGAAAGTAGTGCTGGAAAATCTCTAATTAACTTTTATGCATCTTATCACTTGTGGTTTTCAGGTTTCTCATCAATTTTCAAAACCAAGTTAAGTGAGGCCACATCACTCTAATGGCTTGATATGTTTCTACTGTCTGCCCGGTTACTTGGAGACAGATGATTAAGTGTCCTTCAAAACAGTTTGTAAGATCAAACACAAAACCAAACTTATATATACTGTTTCATTTAATATAAAGAAATATTACTAAAAGGTATAGAAATATTACTAAAAGATGCACGGAAAAACTTTTTCTGAATCAAAATCCCGGAATACAGATCCACCTGTATAAGAAATAGTTGTTCTTCATCCTTTAGTATACAAGTTTGGAGAAGGGATATTATTCCCTTCTCTTTTTGCGCTAATACAACTGTTTTTTAATGTTCCTAAATAGCTAGTACCAAACCTCTCGTTTTTGGTACCATGTGGGGTTTCCTTTTAATATTGGTTGGTATCGTTTTTAAAGCTCTTCTCAAATAAGATGAGCTTTAATAATAATATACACTTTCTATATTATATACTTTATTACATTTAATAATTATATATTAAAATTTTATTAATATTACTCTTTTTTAATATTACAGTTACTGTACCCGTTAGCGTTTTAGTTAACCTGTATATTGATACAGATTAAACAATATGCATTACAATTTTTAAAAAAGAAGAGATTAAGAGGATCTTGGAACTGACCTTCCGCAGATATCTTCAAAAAAATAACATTTTTTCTGTTATCGATTCAAAACATGGTCGTATTCTTAGGCTCACTGTTTGACTTTTAGAATGTGTCTTTTTACATCTTATTTTAAAAATGCCTCTAAAGTGGCTTAGAATGATAGCGTTTTTACTTTTAATGGAAACACAAAAATGCAATGAGAAAGGAATCCAGGAAAAACTCAAAAATGCAGTAATTTTTTCCCAATAAACAACTGAGTAACATAAAAAATATGTGCTCTGTATATCTATATAACAGTTTTATTTATTATAGTACATCGATAAATCAAAAGAGTTAAGCTGTATAAGATGTTAAACAGTGATTGATACAATGGGTGATTCAATGATAAAAAACCGAACAGTTGCTATCTTTGTAGCTATATGTTTAATCTTGGGAACCGTCCCTTTTGCGTTAGGTGCTACATCTCAAACAAGTAGTTCAACCTCCAACACAGTTTATATCAGTGCTTTGGATGTTGGTGCTCCTAAGGAAACTGCAAATCAAGAGTATGTTAAAATTACAAATAAAGGAACAAAAGCAGTAAGCATGAAAGGTTGGAAAATCACAGACAAAGGCGCTAAACATACCTATAAATTCTCTTCTTCTTATACCTTGAAAGCTAAGTCTACAGTGACTCTTTACACTGGAAAGGGTAAAAACACTGCAACTAAGCTGTATTGGGGAAGAGTAGCACATGTATGGAATAACGAAGGAGATACAGCATATTTGTATAATGCTCAAGGAAAATTAGTTTCTTCAAAAACAGTAAAAGTGAAATGAGAATTATCTCATTTCTTTTTATTATTGGTAAAATGATGTCTGTAAAAACGATGTCTGTTGGATATCTACAGATTTATCTGAAAAATAAATTTATCGAAATTTTCATAAGGCTTTTTTCTTTCCATAGTTTCCGGAAATAGCTTGAGATTAAGTCGGCTGTTCTCCGGAATTAACGTTTGGATGTGAACCGCCTGTTTACGCATATTCTCGTTGAGCTTTTTGATTTGCTCGTTTTTGGTGTGCAGCTGGTTATAAAGGACCTGGACCTGAGCTTTCCGATCATCTATTCAATAGTTTATAATACAGTAACTTTCAGAAACTACTGCCTTTTTCCTTGATAGGATTTATTTTGATAGCTGAAAGCTTGAATATCCTAAAAAACTCAGTTGTTTTTAAGGGAAAAATACTGTGTCTTATAAACATAGTTTTTCTCAAAAATTCTGCATTTTGTCCTTGGATTTACCAAATTTCACCCAAATCCCCCTTAAAACTCATCGAGAATACATAGTTTTACATTAAAACCTATGCATGATAGCTTATATTAAATAATTTTAATTATTAGTCTTTTGAGGAAAGCACTATGGTTGAATCAAAAAAGGATATAGGCATTCGTTTAATATGTGAGCTAGAGGAAATATTTAAAGAACTTCCCGACAAAGAATTTGATGATGGAGTATTTGAAAGAGTAGATTCTCTTTTGTTGTCAATACTTAATCCTGATAATGTACATAAGCATTCAAACATACAGGATTTTCTGCTTACAAATAAAAATAGATCTCAACTTTTAGCATATATTAGGCATGCAATTACACAAAATTATAGCTTTAGAGGTTATGGTGAAAGCGGAAAAAAAGTATTTGTGTCCCCAAATCACACACAATGGTATGATGACGGTGTTATGTTTTTGGAAGGAGAAGAACTTTTTGCAGGCTATATTGGATTATATATCAATGGCGAGGTAAGATATGCACTTTCTAATCGTGATAGTAGAGTTGGAGAAATTTTTGAAAAAGATGATCTCAAATTTATCTCCATCGATGAGGCAAATACTCTATCTAGAGAATTAGAAAAGAAACGTATTAAAAATCTATCCAGTTTAGAGATGCCAATCTATGAACTTGAAAAAATGTTAAAGGATCATGAAAAAAGTGAATCAAAGTATCAAGAGTGGATTGAAAAATATCCGTGGATACTTGGTTTACAATATAAAACAATACAACCCCATCCAATATTTGACAATGAGAATATACCTGATTTTAATGGTATTCGTACTCATGATGACTATAGAGATATTATCGAAATAAAACAACCGTTTATAAATTTATTCCGTCAAGATGGAGGTTATACTTCTGAATTTAATGACTCTTGGAATCAAGTAGAGAGATATCTGCTTTATGTAAAAGAAAATAAAGATTATTTAGATCGAAACAAAGGGTTGAAATTTGAAAATCCAAGTTGTATACTTATCATTGGATATGATTTAAGTTCAAGTCAACGAGAAGCTCTTAGAAAAAAGGAAAAGATGAATTCTGCAATAAAAATCTATACATACAATGATTTAATTGCATATGGTAAATACACAGTCGACATTTTAAAACAAATGAAATTAAATCCTAATATTTGACATGATTCAAGATAAAATTGGTTATACACGTAAGTTAAAACATATGCATCATTGTTGTGCTTTCCTTTTTCTCTAGTCACGAGGCTAATAATGCAACTGCCTAATGAAGACAATAAAGTTTTTTGTTGCAACAATTACAGGAGTGACTATCTATACTGCTGTTCTAAATTTCTTCGTTACTATTCACAGATATGTGAACAAAATGTATAGGTTATACAAAAATATGTTTTCGGAAAAAATAAAATATCTAAAATATTGGTCGTACATCATTACGCGGTTGATGTTTTCATGATTAATTTTCCAGTGTTATAAATGCTTCATGTTTCATACATCAAGCATGCTATTAACCTTACTTAACTGCAAAAAAGATATGATGCGCCACTAAAAGTATTTTGGAAATAACATCAACTAACTAATAGTGCACGACCAAAATATTACACTTTTTTAAAATTCAATTCAAACTCTTTAAGTTGTTCGAATTTTTTAATATTTTCTTTGTATTTTACTGAGTGATGATCTATTAAAAATAAGTAACATTCATAAGCAACATCGATAAATTCACTAATTGACTCCTTGTCTAGCAAACTAATGTGCATATCCTCTTGTGCCCACGTAACAGGTTTAAAGTGAATAAAAAAATTTCTAGTTTTAACAAATCTGCTTAGTAATGTCCAATTTTTATTTTCAGTATATTTAAATCCACAGATCAACTTTAGTAACCAACCTAATTTATCATCCATATCTATCCTTAAAATATCTTTAATCTCTGTTTTAGAAAAACCTTTTAAATCTAGTTCACAAAACAAAAACAAATTAACCATACTTTCAAAAGATGAAACTGCATAAAACAAAATCATTAATAGCTCATCTTTATCAAACTGATCCTCATCCAAACGATTCAATTTTTTTGTAACACGTTCTTTTATATCAATAAAATCATCAACAATATATACATATTCATTATAAAAAGAATCAGAATACTTGTCAATATCAATTAACTCTTTAATTTTAACAATTGCCTGACTAGGATCTTTTAAATATAAATCAACAAGATCATTAGAAACTAATATATTATGAAGCCTGCTTTCGGCAGGTCGACATAAAAATCCATTCAATTTTTCTATTGATATCGTTTTTTTTAGAACTTTTGATATTTAATTTAAATCAAAAATTACTAAATGTTAACCATAACATAATTAATATATATTTATAATATATGAGATAAAAGACAAATCATGCTAGATAGATAATCCGCAAGATGCTGTTTTTTAACTTAACCTACAAAAAATAACAATTAAGAATATTTAGATGTTGGAATGTGCTTGCTGCCGAATGTAGGATGAAGCATTGTTTTTCCTAATTCCTTCAAAATCTCTTCATATTCAGGATCATATTTATTTATACTATTATCAGGTTTCATGAATTTAAATAAAATCAAAACATATATAGAATCTTCCAATACTCTGCCCTATATTATAAAATCAATTTTTTAAATAAATAATCTATAATACTCTTTTAAATCAAAAAGAGAGCAAGATAAATACTTTATTCCTTTACAAATTATTTTATTTATAAATAAGGCATCTGATCCCATTTTCATCCATACAAAATTCAATGTTAAATGTGAGGAAAAAACAGAGTTTAATTTACCAATTAAAGTATCTAAATCCCTTAAACAGCAAATAAATCCTTTAATGAATGTACTTTAATGGAAAAAGGGTTGAAACTATATTTAATTGGACAAATGCTGTTTAATACCCCTTAAAAAACTAATCATTTTTCAAGGGGTCTAAAAATATATGAAAATACGATTTTATGGTTTTTAAACCCAAAAAGAAACCAGAATATTCTGGTTTCACTGCTCTTTTAAATACTCGTCAATTGCCTTTGCCGCTTTCTTGCCAGCACCCATTGCGCTGATAACGGTTGCTGCACCTGTAACAACATCTCCGCCTGCAAAGACTCCGCACTTGGAGGTTGCACCGGTTTCTTCGTCTGCGACAACAGTGCCTCTTTTATTCTGATCAAGTCCTTCCGAGCCCTTGAAGATAATGGGGTTCGGGGATGTACCTATGGCGATAACCACAACGTCGGCAGGAATCGTGAATTCCGAACCTTCTACAGGGACAGGGCTTCTTCTGCCGGATTTGTCAGGCTCGCCGAGTTCCATTTTAATGCATTCGACTGCAGTAGCATTGAACTTCTCGTCGCCAAGGATGCGGACAGGGTTTGTAAGGAGCCTGAAGGTTATGCCTTCTTCTTTTGCGTGCTCGATTTCTTCCCTGCGGGCCGGCATCTCGTCTTCCCCACGGCGGTAGACTATGCTGACTTCTTCAGCGCCAAGACGGAGGGCTGAGCGAGCGGCGTCCATTGCCACGTTTCCGCCTCCTACTACCACAACGTGTTTTCCCAGCCTGACTCTGGTATCATATTCAGAGTCATAGGCTTTCATAAGGTTCACACGGGTCAGGAACTCGTTTGCAGAGTAAACGCCGTTGAAGTTTTCGCCCGGAATTCCCATAAAGCTCGGGAGACCTGCGCCCGTGCCCAGGAAAATGGCATCGAATTCGTCACACAGCTCGTCTAAGGTCTTGATCCTGCCGATTATATAGTTGGGCTTGAACTCAACCCCGAGCTGCTCAATATACTCGACTTCCTGCCGCACAATTTCCTTTGGCAGCCTGAACTCGGGAATGCCGTAACTCAAAACTCCGCCGGCTTTGTGGAGGGACTCAAAAACTGTCACTTTGTGGCCCAGTTTTGCAAGGTCTGCTGCGGCAGTGAGGCCCGCAGGCCCTGAACCAACAACAGCTACTTTCTTTCCTGTAGGCTCCGGAATTTCAGGAACTTTTACCCCTTGCTGGCGCTCGTAGTCGGCGCAGAAGCGTTCGAGCCTTCCGATAGCAACTGGCTGCCCCTTCTTTCCGAGCACGCAGAGAGCTTCGCACTGAGTTTCCTGGGGGCAGACGCGGCCGCAGATGGCAGGGAGGGTGTTTGTGCCTTTAATCTTCTCGATCGCCCCTGAGAAATTTTCTTCGCAGACAAGCTTGATAAAGCCTGGAATATCCACATTCACAGGACAACCTTCAACACATTTCGGTTCCTTGCAGGAGAGACAGCGTGAGGCTTCGGCAAGAGCATCTTCTTTCGTGTAGCCGAGAGCTACCTCATTAAAGTTCTTTCTGCGCTCTTCAGCAGGCTGTTCTGGCATAGGGGTCCTTTCTTTCTTTACTTTTGAGGTTTTTTCACCATTTAATTCTTGCATTTTTCATCCCCTCCTTATTAGTGCAGTCCGCACCTGCATTCTTCATCGTATTTTTCCACGGCTTTTGTCTCTTCACCGCGGTACATTGCAAGCCTGTTCATGAGTTCTACGAAGTCGACTTTTCGTGCATTAAATTCAGGCCCGTCAACGCAGGTAAACCTGGTTTTTCCGTCAACCGTAACCCTGCAGCCTCCGCACATCCCAGTCCCGTCTACCATAATGGAGTTCAGGCTAACCAGAATTTCAACGTCATATGGAGAAGCTACTCCGGTTCCGACTTTCATCATTATTGGGGGCCCGATGATCACAACTCTTGCAACCTTCTCTCCACTGTCCAGAATCTGCTTCATTATATCGGTCACAAACCCGTGGTGCCCTTTTGAGCCGTCATCGGTTGCAATGTACAGTTCAGAACTGGCATTCTTCATCTCGTCTTCAAGAATAAGAAGATCCTTGTTTCGGGCTCCGATAATGGAAATTACCTTATTGCCCGCTTTACTATATGCCTTTGCCTGGGGATAAGCCGGAGCAACTCCTACTCCTCCACCTACAAGGATAACGGTACCAAGTTTCTCGATGTCTGAAGGAGTGCCAAGAGGTCCGACAAAGTCTTCCAGAAATTCGCCTGCAGAAAGCTTTGCAAGCTGTTTTGTAGTCTTGCCCATTTCCTGAAAGATTACAGTTACCGTGCCATTTTCTGTTTCAAAATCGGCAATCGTAAGGGGAATCCTTTCTCCCTTTTCATTAATTCTGAGGATTATGAACTGTCCGGCTTTTGCAGCCTTTGCAACGTCAGGGGCGTCTATTACCATCCTGTGCACTGACGGAGCGATTTCTTCCTTTTCCAGTATTTTGTATGCCATAGGATCACATTTTCCTGAGTAAAAGCAATTCTTTGAACAAATGAATCGATAAGTTTTGATATGGCGGATTTACATATGGATTTTCGTGTTCCTGAGCTTTTCCGCCTGGACGTTCTCCTTATACTGATTAATGGAATAAATATTCTCCCAAATAATTTTAATTATTTTGTCTATCTTGATGATTTTTGTCGAATTATATGTGCCAGCTCTTTCAACACTTTCCTTTTAAAAGGAACCGGAGTATTCTTCAACTTTTTGACCGTTGTTGCAATAATTTAATAAATCTAGTGAGTATAATAAATTAAGGGGTAATCCCTGAAAGGCTCAATCAGGAAGTTGATTGGTGAGAGGAGGGATAAAACAAACTCGGTACAAACTGTAGCCATGCGTCTGAACTATAACCAGATATATAACCAAATTTATGGCCGTATTTGAGCTTGAAAACTTAAAACCTTCGCCTGAAGGAAAATTTGTTCACGAGATTATTGTAAAGAGAACTGTAATAGTTTCATTCTGACAGGCGAATTAAGAAGAAAAGACAACTGAGATAAATTTATAGATATGGGGGTTAAACAAATGCCTGAAGAAAGAAGAGAAGGTACAAAAGGAGAGAAGGTAGAGGAAAAAGAAGGAGAACAAGTAGCTGACGTTGATCCGATTCATCCTACCGAAGCCAGAGGTGGCAAAAAAAGATCACTCCTTGACACCTGTAAATAATCTTAATTATGTTTTACTCTTTACTTTTTACTTTTTGCTTTTTTGCCGGGATATTTAAGAGGCTGAGAGATTAAAAGATTTATAAAATTGAACGCTTATGGTACAGAAAACTGATACTTAATCTCCAGTCACGGGAAAAAGATGTAAGGGTAAGGAAAAAGTCTATCGTAAGCTGCGATAAATACGATGAGGAAGAGCGAAAGATCTTTAATGGAGAATAAAAAGAATTCTGAATATTTTCGAGATTATATAAAAAGAACAAAGGAAATTCCTCGAATAAAGGTTTTTATTGGACCTTTGCTTTTCCTTCCTTTTTAAGCATTTTTGCTCACATTTTTACGTTTTGATTTTTAATATATTTACCAGTTTTCAGACACAATTCCATAATCTAGTGATTTCTCTTATTGTTCTTTCCTCAAACCTACAATTTTCTCTGCTAACTACCTCAAAAAGCTGCAATAATCTTGAAAAACAAATTCTTTGGCATTTTTGCCAAAGAATTTGTTTATTCATTAGATATTTTTTTTGAATATTTTATCTAAAATCAATACGCTCCGCTACTTTCTAAAGTGAAACTTTTATCAAAATAGCTTA
>NZ_LMVP01000544.1 GCF_002287235.1 Methanosarcina spelaei | reverse complement strand
CTACAGCGGACATACCCCGTTGCTTGCAGCGGGGTGCGCCAGCGCAACTTTGATTCAAAAAACTTTTTATAAATCTTATTCATAACGAAATCTATAAAGTAATTTACTGAATTAGTAAAGGTTCTGCATTAGTACAAGTTACTGCAATACTCAAGCAGGATTTCAGGGTCCCATTGCTTATTCTTTTGATTAAGTTCTATTGCTTTATTTTCCTTTTTTGAAATACAGTTTTTTTCGACCTGAAAATGGAATTCAGGATCTTTTTTTATAAGTTGTAAAAGGAAAAATAGATAGCCTCTTCTCTTCAAACTCTGAGTGCAGGGCTTTTATTTCGGTCTGAGGAACTTTCAGAAGCAGGCTTAGCTCTTCAAAGTTTTTTCCTTTGTCAAGTTCCGTCAAAATGTGAGCCTGTTTTCCGTATATGTTTTTTTGGTCTGCAAGCTGTGCACAAAAAGCTCTTTCTCTCAGGCTAAGGAAAGTTTTTTCAGGAATTTCTTCCATGAAAAGAAAGGCTCTTTCGAACTTGGAAAAACGACTTTCTACCAGGTTGTAATGCTTGATCAGGAAAAGCCGGATATTTTCAAGATCTTCCGAACTTCCTTCGCTTTTAAGCTCAACTTCAAACTCGTTATAATTCTTTTCCCTGCCTTTACTTTTCAAGTTCACGCGGTCCAGGTAAGTCTCAGCTATAATTCTGTTTTCCATTTTTACCTGACGTATCACCCTTTTTTGCTTAAGGGATAGCAGTGGAAAAAGGTCAAATCCTGCTGTAAATTCAAAAATCAGTTCTCTAATATGGGGATCAGGGCATTTTAACACTGAGGCCCCTTCAGGCAGAAAACTTACATACTCTTCTCGCCTGTGAGTCCCGCCTTTAAAACCTCCCAGGCTTTTAACGGTTACCCAGCTTCCCTCTTCCCCAGATGATTTCCTGACACGCAGATAGTAACCAGAAGCCATAATAGCCCGGTTCTCAGTATCAAAGAAAATGTCCTCATTTAACTGAATTTTCGCTTCAGAAAGAGAGTGTGAAGCAAGCTCTGAAAGGCTTTCCAGGGCCTGAAAATCCGCTTCTTTGGTTACCAGAAATTTAGATTCAATCTCCATACTTTTTTCTCCTGCCCAAGCTCCCAATTCTTTTCTTCAACGTCTTACCATAATCCTTTTTTCAAAAGGCTTGATCGAAAACTTTTTCCAGCAGCTGCGTGACCAACTAGACTATTTTATAAACATAGATGCTGAATTTCTACCTTTCCAGCCCTTCCTTGTTTCCTATTATTAAAAGATTATAATTAAGTTAAATGTATAGATAAAAGATTATAATTAAGTTAAATGTATAAATAAAAGATTATAATTAAGTTAAATGTATAAATATATGTCCAAAAATACAGTTAAACTAGTTGGGACGTGATGAGTTACAAGATTTTTGCAGAGATATTTTTAAACTATTTTCTGAGTCGTCTTTATATAATTACTGTTCAAATGTTTATAAATAAATCTACTATTATTATTTTCATCTGTTATAACTAATCAATAATATTATTAGCTCGTATTAACAGTGTGTACATTAGCTCTTATTAATAGTGTGTAATATAACTAGTATTAATAGTTCATTATTTTTTGGCTGATAATGGTTCTATTAAGTAACAATTCAAAAAAGCTAAATGCAGTAAAACATATCTACTAAAAATTTAGAAAAAACATTTGGGGATATGCTCAATTATTCCTGCCTTTGTAACTCGATAAGCCAGGTTCCGACTAAATGTACTTTCACATCCCCGGATTTTCATATTACTGATCTTTCAATATTATCGATCTTTCAATATTATCGAGCTTTCAATTATGATGATAACAGTAATAACCTCTGGAGTAACTTCCTTTGACAGGTAATGACATACTACTCTGGGATGAGACCCTATTTAAGGATCCGTCTGTGCTTGAGCCTGACTATCTCCCTGAATATTTTCCTCACAGGGAGTCACAATTGAACGGAATCAGATTCGCACTCAAGCCAGCCCTTCGCGGTATGCGGCCTTTGAATTGTTTACTTGTGGGTCCTCCAGGAACAGGAAAGACCAGTGCAGTTATGAAGGTATTCGGGGAAGTTGAAGCCCATGCACCCAGTGTCGTTACTGTTAAAGTCAACTGTCAGATTGATTCCACACGTTTTGCAGTAATGTCCAGGATTTACAGAAAGCTTTTTGGAATTTCTCCTCCCAACTCGGGAATTGCATTCCGGAAAATCTTTGAAACCGTTGTTAATTTTCTTGTTTCTTCGGAGAAAGTTCTGCTTGTTGCTCTGGATGACCTCAATTATCTTTGCTATGAAGGGCATGCCAATGAAGTAATGTACTCGCTTTTAAGGGCACATGAGCAGTACCCCGGAACAAAGATCGGGATAATCGGGATCGTAAATGATGCCTCGGATCTCTATTGCCTGGATTCCAGGGTGAATTCGGTGTTCCTGCCTGAAGACATTCCTTTCCCGAGATACGGCAGTACTGAAATTCTTGATATTCTTAAAGACCGGGTAAAATACGGCTTTTATCCGAAGGTGATTTCTGACGAGTTACTTGAACTCGTAGTATCGTATGTAGAAAGGACAGGAGACCTCAGGGTTGGAATTGACCTTCTCAAACGTTCAGGTTTCAATGCCGAACGCAGGGGAAGCCGAACAATTTCTTCGGAAGATGTGGAAAAAGCTTATGAAGCGTCCAAACTGCTTCATCTATGCAGGGGTATAAACCTCCTGTCAGGTCCTGAAAAGCACCTGCTTGAGCTAATAGCAAAAAGAGGAGAAGTCCAGGCAGGTGAACTTTACAAGTCCTTCCATGAATTAACTCAGCTTGGATATACTCGCTTTTATGGGATTGTCAACAAGCTCCAGGTGCTCAACTACATTGATGCGGACTTTACCGGCAAGGGTCAGAGAGGCAGGACAAGAATTATAAAAACAAAATTCAGGGCTGAGGACATTCTTAATTGTCTTGAAAAAAAATGAGTAAAAAGTCCTATAAAAACCAGGTAAGGAATTCTACGTTTCAGAACTGAAAAACCTGAAAATAATCTAAATAACCTTAAAAATAGACTACTAATATTGAAAAAGTCTGAAAAAAGAGATTTGCATGGAGATTCACATTGACTTCCGGTGAGAGGCCGGAACAAAATTTTTTCAGACTTCGGTTTTTAAGGACTAAAAGGATGGCACGGAGTGAAAACCGTGCTTTTTCCTGTTATCCCCAAATGGTTTTTATTCTTCTCCGGATTACATCATTGGAGGCATTCCGCCCATTCCCCCCATTCCTGGGGGCATTCCGCCCATCCCACCCATTTCTTCAGGGCCTGGGGCTGCACGGGTAGAAGCTATAATATCGTCGATCCTGAGGATCATAACTGCAGACTCGGTGGCTGCGTTAATAACCTGGGTCTTGACTCTAAGAGGCTCAACTACAAAGTTCTTCCACATGTCAATGACCTTGCCTTCAAAAACATCGAGTCCTGCTGTCTTTACACCCTTTTCATGCTGAGAACGAAGCTCCATGAGCATGTCAATGGGGTCAAGCCCTGCATTTTCTGCAAGAGTCCTCGGAATAACTTCGAGAGCTTCGGCATAGGCTTTGACTGCAAGCTGTTCTCTGCCTTCAAGGGTTGCTGCGTATTCCTGGAGCCTGAGTGCAACCTCAACTTCAGGGGAACCGCCGCCTGCAACAAGCTTTCCGTCCTCGATTGCAACTCCAACCACACGAAGTGCATCCTCAAGAGCGCTGGTGATACTGTCAACTACATGCTCTGTGCCGCCGCGCAGTAGGATTGTTACAGCCTTCGGGTTGTCGCAGCCTGTGACAAAGGTCATGCTGTCGCCGCCAACCTTCTTCTCTTCGACGAGGCCTGCATATCCGAGGTCTTCGGGAGTAATTTCATCCATGTTAGTGATGAGTTTGCCGCCTGTTGCTCTTGCGAGCTTTTCCATGTCGCTCTTTTTAACTCTGCGGACAGCAAAGATACCTGCTTTTGCAAGGTAGTGCTGGGCGAGGTCTTCAATTCCTTTCTGACAGAAAACAACACTTGCTCCGCTGCCGATAACTTTCTGAACAATCTTCTTGAGCATCTGCTCTTCCTGGTCAAGGAAGGACTGGAGCTGGTCAGGAGAGGTTATAGAAATTTCAGCATCTACTTCGGTATCCTTGAGTTCGATTGCGCTGTTGAGAAGAAGGATTTTTGCATCCTTGATTTTTTCAGGCATATTGGGGTGGATTCTCTCTTTGTCAATGATCATGCCCCGAATAAGCTCGGAATCTTCTACCCTGCCGCCGACTTTCTTAACAACATTGATGTTGTCTCTGTCAACAGAATTCTTTCCGTTTGTGTCCACAACGCTTGTTACAGCATCTACGGCAATCCCTGAGAGGAGCTTTTTGGAGGACTCTGCACCCTTTCCAGTCATTGCGGTTTCAGCAATGCTGACAAGCAGGTCACGGTTGGACATTTCTACTGTCATTGCAAGGGAGTTCAGGACTTCTACGGCTTTTTCGGCTGCGAGCCTGTACCCTGATGCGATAATTGTCGGGTGGATTTCCTGCTCGATTAAGTCTTCTGCTTTCTTTAAGAGTTCACCTGCGACCACGGCTGCACTGGTAGTGCCGTCTCCGACTTCTTCATCCTGGGTCTTGGCTACTTCTACTACCATCTTTGCTGCAGGGTGTTCGATGTCCATTTCTTTGAGGATGGTTGCCCCGTCGTTTGTAATAACCACATCACCCATGGAGTCCACGAGCATTTTGTCCATGCCCTTGGGACCAAGGGTTGTTCTTACGGCTTCGGCTACTGCCTTTGCAGCCATGATATTGTTACTCTGGGCATCTCTGCCTCTGGTTCGCTTACTTCCTTCTTTTAAAATGAATATTGGCTGTCCTGCCATGACTTAATCCTCCATTAGTATGAGTTTGAAATAGTTCTGCAATTAAAATCGCATTTTACATGTTTGTACTTCTATATAAACTCATCCCACTGTTAGCTCTGGATAATAGGGATTTTACCTATTTTCTTCTCTTAAATAAAACAAAAGAGAAACCAATTTCCTGATTGCTTTTAATGGAAAAAAACGCATGCTTTTCGGTTGCAGATTTTTTGAAAAAAGGAGTTCTAAAAGAGAGTTTACTTACCAGTTTCGGAATTCGGTTTTTCCTGGTTTTGGAAAGACTGGTTAGTCTATAAAAATACATAATTTCAAAGTACATAGTTTCAAAGTACATAGTTTCAAAATACATAGTTTCAAAATTTTTTGTTATCTCGGAAACCAGAAAAATGATTGCAATTATCTTTCTTACTCTCGTGTTTTAGGAAGTTTTGAGATCGTCACTTCGATCTCAGCCGTTTTTTCAAAAGAAAGTCCAAGGGGAACCTCAGAATCTTCGTATCCACTATGCTTCCTTGATCCCTTGCATCCGAAAGATAGGCCCATACCCTGCCTGTAAGCAAGTACGGTACAATCTCCGCATACTGAAGCTGCACCCATTGTATCCAGAACTGCCCTTTTTCCTTCGGAATATGCACTGGCCTGAATAATGCGCATAGCTTTTTCGGGCTTCAGGAAAAGAATCAGCACATCAAAGCCGCCTTTATTAAGGGACAGGGGCTCGATTTTTATAAAGCAAAACTTCTTTTTCAATCTTGGGAGCGATAAGGCTGCATTTTCCGCAGCCTGCGAGTCTTTATATCTTCCGGAATTCAAGTAGTATGTAGCAGGGCTCTTTTCAGAAAAGCCCAGAATATAATCTCCAGGAGAACAACTCTGCCCCGAAATAAGAAACGCTTCTCCCATACGCGCTTTCTGCACAATTTCGCAAAAAAGAAAATGGGATTTTTCAGGAGATCTTTTGTCTCCTGTATCAACTACTATATCCTCGTTTTTTCCCTCAATACCTTTTTCAATTTCAATTTCGCTGCCGATTTTTCGCTCAACTCTACACTCGACTTTGCTATTAACTTTATACCCGCTTTCGTATCCTGTTTCAAAGGTTACGCACACAGGTTCACCAGCTTCCATTAGCCGGCTTAATTCCGGATATGTTGAAAAAGGGCTTTTTTGAGCAGTTTGCATGCAGCATACTCCTTTTTTCTGGCTTTCACATAAATTCAGCTTTTACAGATGTGAAAACCGGGCCTCTCATATCTATTTTTTTGTTTTTACCTGTAATATAACGCTGGGCAATAGAGCCTATTCTCAGGTTAATTTCCGAAGGAACTTTGGTAATTCTTACTCTTACTATATGCTCAGTTGCTCCTGACAGGGCAGCTTCTTCAATTTCCCTGGCAGCCTGGGCTGCAAATGCTTCTATAAAGCGAATTCCTGCCTTCGCAGAATGGTTTTCAAAGGCTTTTTGCCATTTCTTGGTATTCGGAATACCCATGATATCTCCCTGATAGGCTACAACCTCATTAAAAGCTGCAGGTCCGCAGAGCTTTGTATTTTCTTCCGGCTCGATTACGGAAACCTTTACTTTCCTACCAAAAACTTCTCCTTCCCAGGCAGGGAATTCGCAGGGACTTGGTTCTTCTCCATGCAGTTCACACTGGGAAACAATGGAAGCTGCAATTTCAAGTCCTTCAGGAGTTTCGGGTGCCTTATCTACGAAAACTTGTTTTGCAAGTTCACCATCTGACATTTCCCATTCGGTATACTGCGGAATCTGTGGGTAGGTAAGAGAACGGATATCAGGGGCATCGTGAAGAATCATTGCCAGCCTTTCTACTCCGAGCCCGAGGTTCATTACAGGGTACGGGATATCATATTGGGCAAGCGCTGTTGGGGAGTAAATTCCAAAAGTTGCAATCTCTATCCAGCCGTCAGAGTATTTTGAATTGGAGCCCACAAGTTTCGGGTGGAAGGCAAATACCTCGGTCTGTGTGTCAGGAATATAGTATTTGCTGCGTTTCTCATCAGGCCTGAAAAGGAATTTTTCAAATCCAAACTGAGAAAGGAGTCCTTCTGAAACGGCTTTCCCGTGGTCAACAGTCACATCTTCATCCAGAATTACGCAGGAAGCCGAATAATAGGTCATGAGTCTTGAGGCATCCTCCTGCTGCTCTCTCCTGAAACAGCGATCCACAGAGAAGAAGTGGAAGGGAGGCTCCTGTCTTTCGAGGAGAGCACCGAGCGAAATAAACCAGCCGCTTGTCATGTGGCTGCGGAGTGTCTTTGTGCTCGCCTGGGGTACAAGCTCTTTAAATTCCGGGAAAACTTTATCGATCATATCTGCAACAAGGGCATCCGAAATTCCAAGTACTGCTGAAATCTCGGGTACAAGGTCATCTCCTTCTATCTTTCCCTTTTTGTACGAATGGAGAACCTGCCTTATCTTTTCGACTCCTTCATCGCCTATATCCCCGAGAATCTCTTTTACCTCTGCGGTGCGCTCGTCGGAAATTCCAACGTTTGGCCTTGGCAGGCCTGCAAGATAAAAACAGCGATCCAGGACTGCAAGAGCTTCGCTTCCGAACTGTTTGTGTACCTCTTTATCATCCACTATTAGAGGGTTCATCATCTCTTCAAAGCCCATTCTTAAATAGGCTTCTCTAAGTTTCTGGATTGTATCGTAAACGGGATGGGCTTTTCCATATCTCAGAGTCATCCTGGGATAACGTTCATTCAGGGTAGGTGTCCTGACCAGCTTTTTGCCCTCGTTCCAGGTAAGGTCAAAGTTCTCTTTAGCGTCTCTTTTTATTTTTTCTGGATCAAATTTCATGCATATCCTCTTGTAATAGATTATTGGAATTCTAGATTATTGGAGTTCTGAGTCTGCCAACTATAGTTATAAGCTGTTAAATTCAATTCTAAGCTTTTTAAGTGCGATTATAAACTGTCAACTTTACTGTTAAGACTGGAAAGCGTGATTATAGTTCTCAACCTTAATTCTAGGTCTGTCAAATTTAATTCTGCATTGATTAACTTTTGAATTCCAGATTCCAAAGTTTAAACAGTTAAACTGTCGGACAGACAGATAATCGTTAAATAATCAGTTGATTAATAGTTACCAGGTGAACTGTATATTAGTGGATTGCACTTTACGATCAATTTTAGTTTTGCAGTTTAAAAAGTGCTGACTTGCTCAATATTTAAGCATTCTTTTGTCTAAGGTTAAAGTTTGGATTCCAGATTTCGCATCGCAGTTTCAAGCTTTTTCTGACCAATTGCGTTAACAACATCACCCCGCGTCTTTTCTATTAAGGAGCGGGATATGTCGGTTTTTCGCCTCAGTCCTCCGGTTATGGCATCAGGGTAGTCAAAGTCCATAAGTGCTGCATGGATATTTTCCATGATACCTAAAAACACTTCGGCTTTCTCAAAGGACTCTTTCCTTATGAGGTCCAGAACATGCCTCCTAAGCTCTCCGACAACATCTCCAAGCCCATTAAGGTAAGCTGCATATTCGACTCTTAACTCTTCAGGGGAGGGAAGTTTTCCTCCTTCTTCTTTCAGCAGGCTACTGAGGACTGAAACCTCCGAATACTCCTGCTGAGCATGTTCTACAAAACCTGCATGATAAATGTCAGCATGCCCTTTGAAAAGAACCTCAAGTTTCTCAAGCGCGTGTCCTGCGGTTTTGATGTTTTTATCTGCCTTTTCGAAGTCCTGACTGTGTAGAGCAAATGATGCTGTCCTGCATTCTCTGACAACTTCTCGGGAAATCTTCAATCCTTCTTCCCTTATACTGTCCTTGGCCTCAAAATTTTCTCTTATCCGGGCCGAGATTTCTTCAAGCAAGATTTTCATACCCCCTTTTACGTTTCTTAGCTTTTTAAACGATTGGCTTTCCTGCCTAAAAACTAATTTTAATTTAAAACTAAAATGTTCTTATATACTTTCTATTTGTTTTTCAGAGTTATACAGTTTCATTTAATAAGTTCTCTTTAAATATCTATTATCTGTGTATAAATTTTTTCTTGTTATGCTGAGTTTAGAATCCTTTAAATCTTTCTCTTTTATAGTCTGAGTTAGATCTAAGTTTGAAACTCCATCAATTTTTATCTTTCTTCTATCATTTTTTCATTTGATCTCCAGTTCCCTGGAAAATATATAAAAAAGAAGGAAAAAGGCTTTTTCCTTGTCGATATCCTCTAACTTCCAGAAGACAATTCCAAAAGCGGCTAGAGGTAACTAATAGAATAGTAAGGTTATTACCTTTTGGTTCTTTTTTTAGAATTAGTCAGAGTTAGGGATTTTTTAGTAGGATCATCTCAAGAGATGCTTTTCTCGGAGCTTATCTATTCCAAGCCTGTGCTCCAGCATAAATTCTATTTTTATATTTTAAGAGCTATGTATTTTACGTCTTTATAGCTGTGTTTTTCATCTTTATAGCTGTGTTTTACGTCTTTATAGCTGTGTTTTACGTCTTTATAGCTGTGTTTTACGTCTTTATAGCTGTGTTTTACGTCTTTATAGCTGTGTTTTACGTCTTTATAGCTGTGTTTTACGTCTGTATTATTCATCCACAGGAATGGTCTCGAGCTGGCTTGAGAGATTCCATATTAAAGTCCTTGTGTGCAGAGGAAGGTTGGGATCATTGCTTATATCTTCGAGAATGGAAATACTTGATGCCGCTCTAAGAAAGAGAGGTTCGGATTCGTTGTTCAGTATGTCCATAATTTCATTTACGGAACGCCTGATATTTCTAGGAACTGAGGAGTCACTGGTTATACTTTCTAGGACCTGAAGACATTGTTTTATAACTTCTGCTGAATCATTTGATGACATTCGAATCACCTTCGCAGTCAATTATGATATAAAAATTAGAGCTAATATAGCTAATATAGTATAGACTAGTCTAAGATAGGCTTGTTATATAAAATATTATCGGTGATTTTAAATGTTACTCTCTTCAGAGTCTACTCATTGTGATTCGGTCTTAGTTTCCTTTTTCTAATTTACACAGGACAAATTAGTTTCATAATACAGCGAGCTATAGGAAAAATTTAATAAAATAAGTGAGAAGCAAATGTAAAAGAAACTGTGAACAAAGGAAGGTCAGAACTATGGACTCCGAAAAAGATAAAAAAGTAAAGCGAATAGCCCGTTTCCTTGAACTGGGAGGTACAATGCTTGCTGAGCATTGTAAAGTCTGCGGGGCCCCAAAATTCCGTTATCAGGGTAGAGTAATCTGCCCTATATGTGATGTCCAGGAAGAAAAAGAAACTTCGGAACCAGCTGCAGAAGTCCAGGCTCCCGAACC
Source organism: Methanosarcina spelaei (assembly GCF_002287235.1). GTDB lineage: Archaea > Halobacteriota > Methanosarcinia > Methanosarcinales > Methanosarcinaceae > Methanosarcina > Methanosarcina spelaei. Next base: position 8,807 of record NZ_LMVP01000544.1, on the reverse strand, counting down.
CAGGCCGTCTACAGAAAAAGATAACTCTTCTCTTGAAACTAAAAAGAGAGTCCAGGCACACAGACAAAAACCCAGGTTCGGGCTGAGAACCTCTGAAACTGCCGAAGAAGAGGAAAAAGCTATAGATTCAGTAGAAAAGGATATTCCCGTATTACCTTCTGAAAAAGAAGAAGCAGGAAGGAAATACCCTGCAGCTTCTAGAGGTTCTACTGTTCCTAGAAGTTCTGCAGTTTCCAGAAGTTCTGCAGTTTCTTCACCTGGAGGCCCTGCAGCTCCTGTAAAAGCTGCACCCTCTGAAAAAGCAGAAAAACTGGCAGCAGTATCAAAGGTAGCCGGAGTCCATAGCGACCGGAAGGCACTGGAAGATCTTCTCTTTAGAAAGATGGTCAACATTGCACATTGCCTTGAGGATGAAACAGACCCGCGTAGGATCTCTGAGGATTTAGAATTAATTGGAAAAGGGCTTGGGCTTATAGAACGCCTGAGGCAATTATAAAGGTATGAGTAAAGTAAGAGTAAATATAAAAGAAAGAGAAGAAGGACGGAGAGAAGGAGAAGCATAGAGAAATTTGACTTTTCTTCATTACTTTTTTTCATTACTTATCCTTTATAAGGAGTTTCAAGGAGCTCTCTAATTTTTGCTGCTCTTTTTGGCCCTATTAATTTTACTTTCTTTAGTTCTTTGGCATTAGATTTCATAATAGCTTCCACTGAGCCGAAGTGCAAAAGAAGGTTTCTTGCAGCTTTCGGCCCGATGTCTGCGATCGCAGATACCAGGTATTCCTGCTGCTCAGTAAGGGTACTGGTTGACTTTTTTCCGTGGGGATTGACTTCACGTTTATTTTCCATTTGCTCACGCTTTGCAAGCATTTTTAAAATTGCTGCAGTCTCCTCCTCATCTCTTGAATATAACAGTGATACTCCAAAATCGATTGCAATAGATACCAGAGAGCCATAAATAGCATTAGGATTAATTTGCCTGGAAGTAAAAAGTTCTGTTCCTTCAATGATAAGAACAGGCTTTTCATATACTCTTGTAAGATTCGATAATTGTGCAAAAAGATTACGTTTCCCGTCAACAAGGGAGTTTACAAAGTCATCCGTGCGCTTTCTCTCTACGGCAAGGCGGTCGCTAACAACGTAATCACCAATTTCAAGAGTGGTAAAAATAACTTCTACTCCAAGCTTATCAAGAGTATTAGCAACCCCACTTTTTGCTTCCCTGTAGTCCACTACCATTTTCAGGGATTCGGGACTGATTCCTATTTCAGATAACTCCGTAGCAACTTCAGGTGCGTATTCCTTTTTCTTTCCGGAAAGAGTTTCAAAATAAACAAAGGTTTTTTGTCCTTCTTTTACGTTTTCTTCCCTGTTTTTTTCTTCTCTGCTTCTTTCTTCTCTACTTCTTTCTTCTCTACTTCTTTCTTCTCTACTTCTTTCTTCTCTGTTTTTTTCTTTATTCTTTTGTTCTTCCCCTATTTCTCTTTCTTTCCAACTCCTATTCTCTTTTCTTTCTTCTTTCCCGACTCCACAGTTATCTTCGTTGATTTCTTCACTCACCCTGTTGCGGTCTGAGCCTGCAGTAGCCATATCACTGCTGTCTATAGTTAAACCTAAACTCCCACGGTCTAAAGTTAAATATTTAACATCTACAGCCTTGCCCTCAATGTCTGCAAAACTACTGCTATCTATAGCTCTGTTCCTGCTATCCATAAAAAAGCTGCTTTCTATAGTCTTGTCCCCGCTATCTACAAAACCACTGGTATTTACAGCCAGATTACTGCTTTCCTGCACTGGACCTTTATTTTCCCGCGATATATTAGCATTTTTGAATCTGTTATTTATTTTAGTCTCGTTTTCAGCTTTATTTTGCGTATAATTTGGAATAAAAGCTTCTGACTCAAAGTCTGAAAGTTTCAAACTCTGCTTTGAGTTTTTAGGCTCAAGAAGGGCTTCAAGTCCGTGCATGCTATTTAACATTCTTTTTTCCTTGCTCTTACTGCTCCAGTAATATGCTTCGTCACGTGTACCCTTTGTCACAAGTATAATGACTCTGCCTTTATGCTGCCTGCCTGTCCTGCCTTTACGCTGGATGCTCCGAATTTCCGAGGGAATGGGTTCGTAGAATAATACCAGATCCGTGGAAGGAATATCAAGTCCTTCTTCGGCAACTGAGGTAGCTACAAGTACGTTATATTCTCCTGCCCTGAATTTATCAAGAACTTCTACCTGTTGTTTTTGCGTAAGCCCTTTATCCTTACGGCGCGAGGCCTGTCCCACAAAACGGATAGGGACAATTCCTGGAACTCCTGATAGGGCATTTACTACTATCTCTGCTGTGTCCCTATAATTCGTAAAAACAATTACTCTGGAATCAGGACTTCCTTTTAGCTGTTCGAATACGAGTTTCCGCGCAAGCTCGAGTTTAGGATGTTCGACCTCACATTCCTTTACTCTGTAAAGGGTTTTTCTCATATAGAGATCGTCCATCAGTCTTTTTGAAGCCTTGCTTGCACTGCTTGAAGAAGCTTCAGCGTCAAGTTTCTCCAGGTACTTCCTGAGAGGCCCAAGCCCCTGGGTCTCAACCATTTCCACAGCATGGTTTACCTTTACCATTTCGGCAAGCACAGAGATGGCAGTAAAAACTGCAGGATCTCCTCCTACCCGGATTTCACCCTGCAATTTCTTCTGGAAAAGCAAGAGATCCTTTTTGGAAACATATTTCCCGCTGCCTGGAGAAAAACCCAGGCCTCTTATGGTTCCGAGCCGGTCATCAAAGATTTTTTCCAGATGACCCCGGATTTCAGCCATTTCTGAAGGAAGATGGACCTGAAACCATTCTATCTCTTTTTCCTGCACATAAGGACGGACATCCCTGTCTTTTTCAGTTTTCACGGAGACATTTTCAACATGTAAAGCCTGGCAGACCTCCGAGATTTTCTCATCCGAACTGCCTGGACTTGCAGTAATTCCGAGCACGTGAGGATTCTTTGCGCTCTCGAAGTACTTTTCCGCAATAAAAGTATAAGCGTAATTTCCGACTGCCCTGTGGGCTTCGTCAAAGGTTATGTGGCTTACATCCTCAAGGCTGATTCGTTTTGTAAGAAGGTCGTTTTCAATCACCTGAGGTGTGGAAACTATGACCTTCCCCTGGGCCCAGAGTTTTTCCCGCTCTGCAGGCGCAATGCTGCCCGTAAATGTCAGAACTTCTTCTTCGGGAAGAGCCATCACATTTTTGAAAAAACTGGCATGCTGCTCTACAAGTGGTTTTGTTGGGGAAAGAATCAGGACTTTTCCTCCAAAACGCTGAAGCCTGGAAACAATTACAAAAAGAGCTATAATGGTTTTTCCAAGCCCCGTAGGAAGGACAACAAGGCTTGAGCCTTCCAGGGCCTTTCCTGCAAGATTCAACTGATAGAGCCTCTGCTCAACGGTATCGGGTTTTATCAACGGGTGCTTCATGAACCCAGGTTTTTCAGGAAAAAGACTCTCGTTCATTCTGCTTCAGGATAGTTCATTTCAGATAAATTAATTTCATATTTTCAGGTAATTGTAATTTTCAGGTAATTGTAATAAGCATAAAAAACTAAAAACTTTGCTGCAGGCTTTTTAGCCCACAGCTCAGGAACGATCGGTTTTTTAATTTTAGAAGTTAAAAGTCTTGCCCGCGGATTCGAAAGCTCTACCTCTGTAAATAAGCTCATAGAGTGTGTTCTCGATCCCCTGGATCGGAGCCCTGATCTGACGCATGGAGTCTCTGTCCCTGATAGTTACAGTTCCGTCTTTAAGGGTATCGTAATCTACAGTAACGCAGTAAGGCGTTCCTATTTCGTCGTTTCTCCTGTAGCGACGCCCGATGGTTCCGGAATCATCATAATTGACAAGCAGGGTTTTTTCCCTGAGTTTTGCAATGATATCCTTTGCAGGGTCTGCAAGTTCTTTTCGGGTCAAAAGCGGAAGGACTGCAACCTGTACCGGAGCAACCGCACTTGTGAAGTGCATGACAAGGCGAGCTTCCTCTTCTCCCTCAGCTTCACCTTCGTCCTTTCCTGCTTCGAATTCCTTTTCAGCTTCTTCTGCGCCTTTAAGCCCGGACTCGGCGACCTTCTGAGCCACGTTTTCTTCGTCATAGGCGTGTTCCATGATACCGTAGAAAATTCTGTCGATTCCATAGGAAGGTTCGATTACGTGAGGGATGACGTTTTCTCCGCTGATTTTAACGGTTTCTTCCGCAAAGTCCACTGCATCCGAACCCACTGTCAACTCTTCTCCTTCCACGGTAACTTTGATCTCATCCTTTGAGAGCTCTTCTTCGGAAAGCTGTTTTAAGGCATCGGCTACAGCTTTTGCCTTGCCCTTAAAGACAGGTCCGAGTTTTCCCATGTTCGGCTTTACAACAAAGCGAGTTACCATTTTTGGCTCATCATATTCGACATACACGTAAAGCTCGGTCTTGCTGACTCTTGCATGAGCTTTAAGGTCGTAGTCCGTCCTGTCGGCAATTCCAACGATTTCGACCCAGCCGAACCGTTCGGTCTCGATTTCGGCGTCCCAGCAGTCGATTGCGTAATGCGCCATCTCATCGGTTAGGTGCTGTCTGAACCTTAGTTTTGCAGGATCAATTCCAACCTTTGTCAAGAACTCGTTAGTAAGTGCAATATTGTAGCCCAGGACTTCGTGTGCAATGACTCCAGCTTTCACGGCTTCCCTCACAGTCATCCTGAAAGATTCGCCTTTCTCCTGTGCCTTCTGCGAATAGAGTACAAGTTCTTTGTCTGCAAAACGCTCGAAGTTGGGGTGCTTCTTGTTGCGCGGGTCAACGAAAATCTCGCACTCGGCCTGTGTGAATTCCCTGAGCCGGATTACACCCTGCCTGGGTGCGATCTCGTTCCTATAAGACTTCCCTATCTGCACAGCCCCAAAAGGCAGCTTATCCCTGTAAAAGCGGGACAGCCTCTGGAAATCTACAAACATACCCTGCGCTGTTTCCGGCCTGAGGTACCCCTGCCTTCCAGTACCTGGTCCGATTGTGGTTTTGAACATCAGGTTAAATTCGTAAGCATCGCCGAATTCTCCACCGCATTCCGGACATCGAATTTCATTTTCTTTTATAACCCTGGTGAGCTCTTCTGCACTCAGGGTCCCTGCAGCTTCCATGACATTTTGTACAAGATGGTCAGCTCGGAATGCTTCTTTACAGTTCACGCACTCGCACAATGGGTCCGAAAAACCTCCAACGTGCCCGGACGCAATAAAGACTTCCTCAATCCCTATTGTCGGGCACTCAATCTCCATAAACCCTTCCTGGATAACGTAAAACTCTCTCCAGGTCTGCTCTATTCGCCTCTTCAGCGTGCTCCCAAGAGGCCCGTAATCATAAAATCCGCGGCTTCCGCCATACAGCTCAAAAGAGTTCCACAAGAACCCCCGGCGTTTAGCCAGCTCGAATACCTTCTCGTATTTGTCCATGTTATAAATCCTCGTGAAATTGATTGGGGAATATCAGGTAATTGTAAAGCCTTGATTCGTCCGAAATACTAGATGGATAAAGGTATCATTATATTAAATTTGCACTGCTCTAGAAAGTGAGTGGATTTTGAGTTATTAATGAACTAAACTTATAATATTTCTCAAGTTTAAGGAATTATAGTCAGCTTATAGATAAAATTCAAAAACGATTTATTTTTTATAGTCTCATTAATATATTTAATATTTTAATTTTATACAAAAGATTTAATGTCTATGAGAAATAGCCCGCAGTTAGATTTGAAGATGTTAGGGTAAAAGTGGATGTATATGTGCTCTTCACAGAACATCGATCGTTGAAAAGGTAGTAAAAAATCTGAATATTTAATTGGTGAAATGGCTCATGCATAAGGGGAGAATATTAGTTCAGCTATCTATAAATCATGCTATGAGTGATACTCAAAGAAATAACTTTAATAATAATTTACTTCTTTTATTCTCAACAGTTATACTCCAATAGATAAAAATCTTGTTGAGTTTTCAATAGTTTCGATTTGCTGTAGTTCCGAGTGACTACTCATACTAATTTATTATCTTCCTTTAATATTTCAAAAAATATTCTTCTTTCATCAATTATTACATTTCCGATAATCTATTATAAAAATTTCAGTATTGAAAAATCCTAAAGTGAAACTCGTGTGTAGTTTCTACTAACCGATTTTATACTTTTTCATATATTCTAGAATCTACCTCTTAATTGAGCGCGAAGCGCTCGATTTCTTTCCTTTAAGAGTTTGTTATACTAATGTGTCTATTTAAATTCACTATTTATTTATTGCAAATAGGTTGATTCTTTCTCCTGATCCTACATTGTCACGATATTGAAAGTTGGTTCTCTTCCCTGAAAATTATATTCAAAAACAGTAGATGTATCTTATTCCATTCATTCTAAATCTTCCTATTCAAAAAACACTAGCCGCAACTATGATTCTATAAATTTTTTGATCATAGTCTTCAACAATTGAACATTAAGGAATAATTGAGTACTTGAAAAGAACATCAAAAACAGTTAGTTTGACTATTTGGACAGAAAACTTATAAACTTTAATCCTAAAATAATATCCAAAGTTCAAATGTTAGTTTCGGTCATCTGAACTCCACAATACGTGCATGGAGACAAGATTATGCTTAAGCTTTGATAGTGTTTAAAGTTTGTGTAATCTTGCCTCTGGGATAAAGAGGTGAAATAATTGAAAACAAGTATAAAAATATTAGACAGAACGGTCTTCGCGGCAATGTTGCTGCTGAGCATAGTATTTGTACCTGCTGCAAGTGCTCAAACAAATGAAAATATGGGAATAAATGATGAATGTGATAATTTCAGTATAGAAAAAGAATATGGTGAACTATTCTTGGAAAGAATGGGTTATTCTATAAACTTGACTTCCCCAACACCTTTAAAAAATTTAGATAATGACATTGAAGCTGTTGCTTTTTCGATAAGCAATGAAGGATATATCATTATTAATGTGAATGATTTGTCTGTGCCTGAATTTTCAATGACAAACAAAAGTCCGTTTATCGTCGGGAATAAAAGTTACTACTACAATGGTCCTCTTGCTTATGTTGAAGCAGAAGAACTAAAAAACAGGGAAATCAAAACCAAGTACATTTACAAAAAGGAAAAAGTGAATAAATCTAAAAAACTCTTGGAACTGCAAGAAGCAGCTACATCAGCACAGAAGATACAGACACTATCGTCTACAGGCGGAAGTTTGAGTCATTCATTAAGGACTTGGGAAGATAGTTCCGTTTATTGTGGTCCAATTGCAGCTGGTATAACTCTCATATATTTTGATGATTACCATGATGACGATTTTGTTGATTCGAACTACGAAAACCAAGATGATCTATTAGATCTCATAACTGATGGGTATATACCAAATCAAGGAACGAGTACTTTAACCGTTACAAATGGATTGGACGATTATTTGGTAGATCGGAATCTCGATGATGATTACAGCGCAAAGTCCAGTTCTTCTTTTAGTTACAGTAAGATTCAGTCTCTCATCAATTCAAATAAACCTATAATTGTTGACACGGATAATCATCCAACATTTGGGGAGCACTGGATAATAGCACACGGATACTATGTACTCACAGTTCCATATGTTAATCCACAATATTATATTATAGTCAATAATGGATGGGGAGACAATAACGTCAATGTGCTTGTGGATAATTACATTGATGATATGGTATACATTGAGTAATAAAAAATTCTAAAGTGTGCACCAAAACATCTTTTTTGATTTTTTGTTTTAATTGACATTTAAGGATATAAGATCTGGCTAAATAGATATAGACAATTGAGGGTGCAAAATTTGGCTAAACAGATGAAGAAAATTGTGTTAATTTCGTGTTTTACTATAGTAGGTTTATTATTTTTCACGTTATTTTTCCCAAGTTTACATGAAAAAGATACAGGTCACAAAGTAACAAATGTTAGCTATGAGAATATCACTAGAATATCTATCAAACACGGACTAAATGGAGACTCAATTGAAGTAGAAAATAAAAGCCTAATAAATAATCTGATAAATTGTATCTCAGATTACTCGTTTACAAAAAAAGTTGAACAGGAAGATCTCAATGGATATCTGTACTCAATAGATTTTTTTAATGAAGATTCTCGGATATCAAGAATTATTATTGTAGATAATGAAACTGTTAATATTGATGGAGTATATTATAATTCCAAGAACTCACAAATTGACAAATATGTAAATAATCTTTTTTATGAGAATGCATCAACAAAGGAAAATAAAAGGTAATGTGCTAACTTTTCTATAAAACTATAAATCTTAACAAGTTGACAGTTGGAGAATCCAACATTAAAGAACTGAATTATGGACAGTACGCAAAAATTTGACTTTGAATTTACAGAAAATTTGTATCCTCTTCAAATTGAGTGGAAAGCTCTCAATTTCTGCTTATTGAGCTTTTTTCTCTGATTAGTTGAGCTAAAGATGGCATCTCAAATATACTGCTGACTCTATCACATATGTACTGATATGCACTTACATCCAGTTTCTTTGCTGTCTGAACAATCGTCATAAATGTGTCGTTTGCCTTTGTTCCTTCCTCTGTTATAGTTTGAAGGCTGACATCTCTTTTTCTGACCTTTGCTCTTGCTGCCAGTTCCGCTGCATTGTTATGCAGCGGAACCTCTGGCAAGACCAGAACCTTTAACAGCTGTTCCTTGTTCTCTTTTGTCTTAGCGATTCTTTCATCCAGCTTTTCATATCCTGTTTTGGTAGAAAACAACTGATCAAACTTAA
>NZ_LMVP01000543.1 GCF_002287235.1 Methanosarcina spelaei | reverse complement strand
ACCGGGGAAGTTTTCCATCCACGCAGCAAGCTAGCGGGGTATTCGACTGAAATAAGTCACTTGGATCAGGAGTTCATTTGTTTCATTCGAGCATTATCAAACAGTCGGTTCACCAAGAATTATATAATTTCAAGACGCACTCTAACTATAAGTATAGTCCAAATATCGGACTGCGAAACCCTGGGGAAAGGGATTGGGGAAGGAATTCAATTCGAGAGTATATCGAGAGGTGCAGCGCTGAAGTATGTCAACAGATCAGGCAGCCCAGGTACCCACGTAATCACTGTTATCCTGCACATGAGTGGGCGAATGACCCAAGAACCCAAAGCTGTAACGGATGTTACACTCTCAGCCTTGGTTCATAGAGACTTTGAACAGAATGTGCGTAGGATAGAACCAAGCGAATTGTCGTTTGCAACGATCAAAATACCAGACCTGTTGCCCAGGGATATAGGGCTACTGACTGGATCTGTGTGCAACCAGCCTTTGGTGCTGATGTAAGCGCAAATACATCAGAACCGAGAAACAGCAAAGCTTTGCCAGCTTGAGTAAGGGGAGCAGCAATGCAGGCTTTCGACACATTCACCAATCATAAAGGCTTGCTGTCCAGTGAAATCTTTAGAGATAAAGTTATGAACTTGGTTGAAATTACGTATAGAAAGACATATGGAGGAAATAATGGACAGCACTGCGAAAATCCAGCAGTCTACACCGATATCCCAGCGTAATGGATGGCTAAAAGTTTTAATCACTGCAATATTTTTTACATTATTTTATTACTGGTCTTGCTACTGACAAGAAATTCTAATCTTTTCCCCACCCTAGTAATGGTAGGCAGCTTTACGGTCCCTGTAACCTACGTAGCTTTCATATACGAGCGCAGGCACCTCAGCCGTCTGACAATGCCCAACAGTCACTCTAGCTTTCCTGTATGGTGGGCTGGTGGGTATCGTTGCCGCTTCCCTTTTGGAGCCATTTTTTATCCGCCAACTGGATCCTGTCTCGACTTTGAAGGTAGGGTTCATCGAAGAATTTGCCAAAATCCTTGGAGTGCTGGTTATTGCACAACATAGACGGCATGACTCGGAAATGGATGGACTGATCCTGGGCGCAGCGGTTGGGATGGGTTTTGCGGCTCTGGAAAGTAGCGGTTACGCCTTTACTGCCTTCCTGAAGAGCAATGGGAGCATTTCAGCAACAGTGGCAGTGACCTTGATTCGTGGGTTATTTTCTCCACTGGGGCACGGGACTTGGACAGCGATTTTAGCCAGCGTGCTGTTCCGTGAAAGCAGAAATGGCCGTTTCCGAATTAACCTGCCAGTGATTGGCGCTTACCTGCTCGTTTCCGTCCTGCATGCAATGTGGGATGGGCTACCTTCAGTTGTTACTTCCATTTTTGGACTGGGGTTAGATGTGATTATCGCCGAGGGCATGGTCGGTATTGTTGGATTATTTGTCCTCTGGATGCGCTGGCGAGAAGCGATCAGGTTACAAACTATTTTGCCGCCAGAAGCCGAGGATATATAATACCTAAAAGAAGGGAGATATGGAACCTCAATCCTAAATTGATGTAAGTTTAAGTTTAGATGAGCTTCGGATGCAGTAAAGCGTGCCAAAGAGCTTTTATTGGGAATAAACTTCGTGAACATCAATGCTTTCCTTTAACTGAGATAGACTGCTGGATGTTGCCGAAATAAATATAGATGTTAGCTCAAAGCTTGTGATTTTGTAGTTCAAATATAATGTGCTGGGGTTATGTAAAATCTTAGCCATTTATTTTTGCATAAGTCTCCATATGATTATTGTCACCTCCTCAAAAAAAAGCGTATTTTAGCAGCTAGAAACTTAATGGAATCTGTCTGTTTTCCCAAAACCTGGCTCTAAAGAAAGAGAGAAGAGGGGGAATTTCCATTTAGACACTGATCTTAGTTACCATGCTATTTCTGTATATTTTATCAGCAAACATTTCATAGAATCATTTACCAGAAGCGTTACGATAAAATAGTAAGCCATTATGCTAAGCGTATAATAAAGTGGTAAGGATGCAAGACCCGGAATTCCAACAGTGAAAATTACCATTACAAATATTATATCAAGTATAATAGCCAATAGAAGTGTCCTGCTTGGAGCAGATTTCCAAAAATGGCCTCTTTCTCTCACTATGAACATGGTAAAAGTTCCTGAGAAAAACAGCATCTCAAAAGCAAATGTATTAAGTTCCGGTATAGAAGATTGAAGCCCAAAATACTTCAAACCAATATATAGCAGTCCAAAATGTTCTATTAGTGTTATAATACCCAAAGCCACGGCAACTTCTACAAGTCCTTTTATGTTCCAGGTATTGGGTTTATGGGACCATCTGACCTTATCAGTAGCAAGTGAGAGTGTTACGAAATCTGTAAGGAATAAAAGCAGGACCATATCAAAGGCAGTTACTACAAAGAAGCCGGTAAACATGAAAGACAGTGTCACGAAAACAACTATAGTAAACGTTTTAATGATTTTATTAAGTATCCAGCTTATTATCCTTTGATAAATCATTCTGCCAGTTTTTATCAGGTCAACAATACTGGATAATCCTTCACTTGTTAGTACAACACTGGCTGATCCTTTGGCTACATCTGTTGCACTGCTGACTGCTATTCCTACTTCAGCCTGTTTGAGTGCAGGAGCATCGTTTACACCATCTCCGGTCATTCCTACAATATGATTTTTTGATTGTAGACTTTTGACTATTATATACTTGTCTTCAGGATATATTTCAGCAAATCCATCACTCTTCTCAGCAATTTCGGATGCTTTTGTGAGATTTTCCTTTGCGTACTTTTTTAGATCTGGTGCTTTTACTATATTTTCTCCAATTCCAACTTTGTTTGCTATTTCTTTGGCGATAGGCAAGGCGTCTCCAGTAAGCATTTTTATTGAGATGCCTAAGCTCTTTAATTCCTGTATCAGTTTTATAGAATCGGGTCTGAGAGTATCATACATCGCAACCAGACCTACAAGCCTTGGTTTTTCAGTATTCTCACTTATCGCTACAGCCAGGGTTCTATAGCCTTTCCCAGCAAGCTTCCCCATACTTCCCTCAAGCCTGTCTATCTCCTCATTTTTTAAACCACAAAGCTCAGCTATTTTTCGAACTGCCCCTTTCATTACCCTGAAACTGTTGTTATTTCGTTGAACCACAGCTTCAGTTCGTTTAGTCTCAGGATTGAAGGGGTAAAACTCCTTTTGGACATATTCTTGGCTTAGAAGCTTTTTATCTCTGCCAAAAGTAAGGAATGCCAAGTCTATTGGGTCCATATTTGCTTCCTGAGAAGCCAGTGCTCCATATAATATTACATCCTCTTCGGCAAATCCATTCGCTGGAGAAATGTTCGTTATAGTAAGCCTGTTTATTGTTATTGTGCCGGTTTTATCAGCACATAAGGTATCCATTGTTGCTACGTCTTCTGAGGCCGTAAGCCTGGTAACAAGTACGCCTTGCTTTGCAAGTTCTATTGACCCCAGAGCCATGCTCAAAGTGAACATGGCAGGGAGTGCAACGGGTACGGCTGTAACCAGCAGTATAAGAGTTAACGGCAGTATTTCCAGCAAGCTGCCTCCCCTTACTACCTGCGCCAGAATGGTCATTCCAAGGAGCAAAATGACTATTGCAAGTAACCAGGTCACAACTTTTGAGATTACCTCTTCCATATGCAATTTAGGTCTGGCTATTTGAACCAGCTGTGCAGTTCTGCCAAAGTATGTTTTCTTTCCTGTAGCCAGCACAATTGAATTTGCTTCTCCTTCTTTAATTATCGAGCCTGAGTACAGGACTGAGTTCTCCTTTTTTTCAACTGCCATAGATTCACCGGTAAGTGCCGACTGGTCCGCCTCGAGTTTACCTGTAACTACTTTAAGATCTGCTGCTACAAAATCCCCGGCTCTGCCCCTTACGATGTCTCCCGGAACAAGTTCCCTGGCTGGCACTGTTTTCCATTTACCGTCCCTTAGTACTCTCGCCTCAACCTGAAGGTTTTTCTTCAAAGAGCTTATTACACTGGATGCCTTCTCTTCTTGCAGGAAGCTCAATATCGAATTAAAGAGCAGCAAAGCCCCAATGATATATAGGTCAAGATACTTGCCCAAAATAAAAGATACCAGTATTGTCAGTTCGAGCATCCAGGCTGTTAATCCCCAGAATTTTTTAAAAAATTTTATAATAGGTGACTCCTTCTTTTCAGGGATTTCGTTAAAACCGAATTTACTGGTCCTTTTTTGAGCTTCTTCCTCCGATAAACCTGTTTTAGTATCAACACTGAGCCTTTCTGCTACTTGTTTCCAATCCAGATTATTTGGCTCATTTCCCTGCTCCTGACCTTCCCCGTCAGCCATTTAAGTTTACTCCGGTGATCCTATAGCCTTTTGACTGCGTCTACATAGTGTCTTAAATCGTGGTCTTTAAGTATAGCTACATAGCGTTAGCTCCTTTACACAAAGCTTCTTTTCCCCACACTTAAACTGCAAGACGATTTATGAGTATATAGGTTTACGTGATTGAAGCATTTTTTGATTCATAACAATAAATTTAAGACAGTAAACGCCGATTTCGAAGTCTGGTAACTAACGTAAAAAATTAAAAATCATTAAATTTTTAACATTTACCGAACAATAAAATGGATAAATCCAGTTTTTCTCTTAAAAACAGAGTTGTGACTGATATTTTGTTTTAAATAATTACCCTATTATCTATGAAATAGTGTATTGTTAACCGAAACTTTCACAAAACTTCAATAACCCATCATTTCACGACCGGATTTGTTTCTGCTAAAGAAGTATTTAAAGTAAAAAAGTCTCCATGAGGCATGAACATTGGAAGTTAATACAAAGTCCAAATTTAAAATCCATAACTTGTTCGATTATTCCAGTATAAGAAAATATATTACTCGAAGATTCGATATAGAGTCAGCAAAGATTAACTCAATTGCTATCTTAATTGGTCTTCTCACAGGGCTGGTAATAGGGATATATGACCGTGCTCTTCTGTATTTTAGCACTTTTTTTGGAATGCAACGCGGGTTTTCGGTACATGAGTTTCCACCCTATTATATAGTATTTATGCCCGCTCTGGGAGGGCTAATAGTCGGAATAATCTCGCATTTTCTGATAAAACGACGTTATGGGGTTGACGGGCTTATTGAAACAGTAGCAGTTCGTGGAGCAAGGCTTAATCTTACCGACTCTCTTCTTGAAGTTTTTGCGTCGATAATTTCAATCAGCTCAGGAGCTTCACTGGGAAAAGAGGCACCTGGCATTGTAGGCGGTGCCTGGACAGGAGCATTGGTGGGACGAATCCTGAAAAATCCGGAAAAACGACTCCAGACTCTTCTAGGCTGTGGGGCTGCTGGAGGGATTGCAGCAGTCTTCAGTGCCCCGCTTGCAGGTGTGGTTTTTGTCGTTGAAGTGATCTACGGAGAACTTGAAACAAGTACCTTTATTCCTATAGTTATTTCTTCAGTTTTTGCAACACTTGTATCAAACTCGATTATTGGAATTGAACTTCTCAAGATCCCTGCCTACTCACTTGTCAGTCCATACCGAGAGTTAGGGCTCTACCTTGTTTTTGGGCTCCTTGCGGGCATAGTTTCAACAGTATTAATTCGAGCTCTTTATTATACAAAAGACCTGTTTTCAAAAATACCTGTTCATCCCATCTTCAAACCTGCTCTGGGAGGACTGGCAGTAGGTGCAATCGGGCTTTTCTATCCCCGGGTTCTTGGGATGGGCTATGGTGTGATTACGGATGCCCTGAATAATCAGTTTACATTCAAGCTTTTAATAATCCTGCTTTTCCTTAAAATTCTCGCTTTTTCTCTAAGCCTTGGATCAGGAGGCTTTGGCGGTACAATTATTCCGTCTATGTTTGTGGGAACAATGCTTGGAGGGGCTTTTGGGACAGTTGTAGACACGTTATACCCTGGAATGACGGCAGGGCCGGGAGCTTATGCACTTGTAGGTATGGGTGCAGTCTTTGCCGGGACTACAAGAGCTCCTCTTACTGCTATTTTGATCCTTTTTGAGCTTACCAGGGATTACAACTTAATCCTTCCTCTCATGTTTGCCTGCGTTCTAAGTAATGTAATGTCAAGTGCTCTGTACCCTGAATCAATCTTTACGGAAGGACTTCGAAGGAAAGGCATTAAAATCCGAAAAGGCAGGGAAGTAGATATCATGACCTCCATTCCTGTAAAAGCTGCAATGGTCACAAATGTTCAGACTGTCTCCGAAAACAAGAGTGTCGAAACCCTTGAGGCTCTCATGAAAGTGAGTCGCCATGTTGGTTTTCCTGTCGTGGACTCAAAAGGCAAACTTTCTGGAATTGTAACACTCTCAGACCTCCGGAACAAGGTATAGCCTGGAGAAGTTGGCAAGAAAATAGGGGAGATCGCTACCGGAGAAGTTGAAGTCGCCTACCCTAACGAAACTCTTGATGCCGCCCTCAAACGCCTTGCCTCAAAGCAAATAGGCAGACTCCTTGTTGTTGACAGAGAGGATAAAACAAAACTTCTTGGAATCATCACTCGGAGTGACATCGTAAATGCATACAACAAGAAAGTCGTTGAAAAGTTCCGGGACACTACCTGACAAGAAATACAGATATAAGACCCAAGGAGACAAGACCCAGGGAGGCAGAGCTCTGGATTTTTACGGTTGTTTCTTGAAATTATCTTTGAAGTCATCTCTTAAAGTGTAATCGTAACTCATAGATATAGTGTTCACGCCTGTCCTTTGAATGCAATCGGCTTGAAATATTCATTAGATTTCGTAATTTGCGTTCAGGATTTTAAGGCAGCCTGAGGCTTGCAAGCACTTCAGGGTTTACAACATTCTGAGGTTTTCCTTCAATAAATCTTTCTACATTTTGGATGCAGACGTATGTGCATTCCTCAAGGGATTCCTCCGTCAGGAAAGCTATGTGAGGCGTGAGTACGACATTTTCCAGCTTTGTCAGAGGATCATTCACCGGCAATGGCTCTTTTTCGAAAACATCAAGACCGGCTCCACGGATTTTTTTCTCTTTGAGGGCTTCTATGAGAGCAGCTTCATTAACCACCTTCCCTCTGGCAGTATTTATCAGGATTGCACTTTTTTTCATTTTTGCAAATTCTTTTGCTCCTATCATTTTTTCCGTGGAAGGAGTTAAAGGCACGTGAAGCGTAACAATATCAGACTCCGCAAGCAGAGTATCCAGATTGACAAATTTCACTCCAAGTTGTCTTGCTTTTTCTTCAGTCGGATGGCCCGTAACCGAGATGACGTTCATGTTAAAACCATGAGCTATCTGGATAACTCTCGATCCTATACTGCCGGTACCTATTACCCCCATTGTTTTTCCCATAATTTGATTTCCAACATAGTTTCGCCAGTCAAAATCCCCCTCGCGCAGCCTGATATCTGCGATATGCACTTTCCTTAGAAGATTTAGAGCCAGGGCAAAAACCATTTCAGCAACCGAATCAAATGCATAGTCAGGAACATTGGACACAATTACACCTTTTTCAGATGCAGCTTTGAGATCTATATGATCATAGCCGGTTTGCCATACTGAAAGCATAGTCAAGTTTCGGGAGGCATTGAAAGCTTTTCCCGAAAAGCCATATCTACCTACAATGACTATATCTGCATCCCTTACTCTTGAGATAAATTCTTCAACTGAAGAAGGCGTGCTTTCAAAGACCTTAAGGTCACCGAGAACCTCAAGTTTTTTTCTATATTCTTCTGGCAGGAATACAGGATCTGAAACAACTATTTTCATTTGTATCACTTCCTCGAACCGTAGAAACTCAGGTACTTTTCCGGGTCTTCGTCAAACTTTTTCTTACAGGAAAGAGAGCAGAAATAGTATTCTTTTCCCTTATACTCGCTCGTGAATTTTGCATTTCTCTTGTCTACTTGCATTTTGCAAACTACATCTGTTTCAGTGGACAAGGCCGAACCCACATTGTTCATGTACACTCCCCAATTTGTCCCGATTTTTATAATCAGAATTACAACTATAATTATAATTGTATTATAATTATAATCCATTTGTATTCGGTTAAGGATTTTGAGCTGCTGATCTCGATTTCGACGGAAAAACTCAAACCCAAATGTTTAGTGTTTAAATTGAAATCGATATCAGATTCCAGTTTTGCATTTGATGAATAATTTAACAAATTTTATGAAAATCAATGCAATTGATAACGATTTTTCCTTAACCGATGACCAATGAATTATAATCTAATTATAATTATATATGCTATTTTTCTTCGACATAGATATATGTTACTTCTTTAGGGTTACTTTTCCTTCGAAGTCATTTCCTCTTCCTTCTTAAGTTTTAATTTTGTCCTGTATAGTGCAAGTAAAAAGCCGTATACTGCTGGCCCGGTTACCAGTCCGGTAATTCCAATTACGAGAAGAGGGGTTCCAAATGCCAGAATTGTCAGTATTGGGTGTACTTCACCTTCAACCAGTTCTCAAATCTCCTGAACTCTCCTGATGCGATCCTATTCAGTACTTACTTTCCATTATCCGACAGAGTGAAGATTTTGTTTCCCGGAATAGATTAATAAAATTTTTCAATTTCGTGCTTTACGTCCTCAATGTAGAACTTTTGCCTTACAAGAGGCTCTTCCTGAATCGTAGGCATTCCTTCTTCAAGCGTTTCTCTTTCATTTTTATAAAAAATACCGTTCGGAATCTTATCTCCCCATTCCAGAGACCTTTCGAAAGCTTTCAAGCGGTTAGAGGGGTCATATTCTTCTTCGAGTTTATAGACCCTGTCCCGGTACCACTTGAAAGTGTTTATCTTGTTAAAGGTAACACAGGGTTGAAGGATATCAAGAAGAGAAAAACCTTTGTGTGTTATGGCAGCCTTCATAAGCTCTTTCAGATAATCCTGATCTCCTGCAAAACCTCTGGCTACAAAACTGCAGTCCTGGGAAATTGCCAGGGCAAGTGGGTTTAATGGCTCTTCAAGGACACCATAAGGCTGGATTTTTGTGTGGGTTTTCTGAGCTGTGGTAGGAGAGGCCTGCCCTTTTGTCAGCCCGTAAATCTGGTTGTCATGCACTAGCAGAGTAATATTCGGGTTACGGCGAATTGTGTGAAGGAAATGATTCCCGCCTTCTCCATAACAGTCCCCATCCCCTGCAACTGCTATTACGTGCAAGGAGTGATTGGCAAGTTTTGCAGCCGTAGCTACGGGTAGAGTCCTTCCATGTAGCCCATTAAATGTGTGGCATTTCATATAATGAGGCAGTTTTCCAGACTGTCCTATCCCTGAAACCATAAGCACTTCCCATGGCTCAATGCCAAGCTCTACAAGTGCCTCTTTAACAGTCGAAAGGATATTGAAATTTCCGCACCCTGGGCACCAGGCAGGAACCTGGCCCTTATAATCTTCAGATGTAGGCATGTAATTCCTCCTTCAGATTTTCGATTGTAAAAGGCCTCCCATCATACTTGAGAATCTGGTGGGAAAATTCAAACCCTGTTTCTGCTCTCATTAGTTTTGCAAACTGTCCTGTAGCAGTATTTTCTATACAGATGGTAAGATCAGCATTCTCAAGAAGTTCAATATAATCAAACTTATCCCGTTCCGGAAGAGGATAGACCTGGCTGAAGTGCATCATCGCAACCTTGTGATCCTTAGAAATAGTATCGACAACCTCTTTTATCACACCATAAGTAGAGCCACGCCCTACAAGCACTATTTTTGGAGAAGAATCACCATAAAGAAGCGGAGGTTCAATTTCTTTCTTTATAAGAGGCAGTTTCTTCAACAGCCTTTTCTGGACCATTTTGATCCGGGTTTCGGAATCTTCTATGATATGCCCCTCCTCGTCATGTTCATCGCTATCCGCTACAACGAGGTGTTTTCCGGCTTCTCCGGGGACCGCAAGGAGAGAGATTCCTGTACTGGAATATTTAAAGCGTTTATAATCCTCAATACCTTCAAGGTCTTTTTCTCTCAGCCGATAATCATTGTAAATTATATTTTCAAGGTCGAATTTTTCATAAGTCCATTCGGTATCCACAAGATACTGGTCTGACTGGATGAACACAGGGATCTGGTACTTTTCCGCAAGCTCGAAAGCCTTGTTAGTGAGGTAAAAAGCCTGTTTTGGGTCTCTCGGCTCAAAAATCACTCTTGGAAACTCTCCATGTGCTGCATAAAGGACAAAAAGCAAGTCTGCCTGTTCCGTGCGTGTAGGTAGACCGGTTGCAGGTCCAGGCCGCTGCATTTCTGCAATAACGATAGGAGTTTCGGTCATTCCTGCAAGAGAAAGACCTTCTACCATCAGGGCAAATCCCCCACCTGAACTACCGGTCATTGCCCTTACACCTGCAAAAGATGCTCCTATAGCCATATTAATGGCTGCAATCTCGTCCTCAGCCTGTTCAACGACCAGATTGTATTCTTCTGCTCTGGAAGCCATATAGTTTAAAATCCCTGTTGAAGGTGTCATAGGGTAACCGGAGTAAAACTTACAGCCTGACATAACAGCTCCCATTCCTATCGCGTGAACTCCGTCAATAAGCATGAGCCTTCTGTACTCAGGCTCGCTGATTCCAAAAGCTTCGCAGCGAGGACAGTTAGTACGAGCATAATGATATCCCGCTTCTGCGCAGGCTATATTATCCTTGATTACCTCTCCCCCTTTATCCTTGAAAGCTTTTCTGAGAACATTCCTGAAGGCTTCAAGCCCAAGATCAAGTATTCCAAGCGCTGCTCCGGTTGCTACGGTATTTGCCATAACGCTTTTTTTACCTACATCAAGAGCTATTTTTCTGAAAGGAATATCTATGAACTCAGGTTCCTCAAATTTCTTTTTGGTAATTCCGGAGTCATAGAGAATAAATCCTTCTTTTCTCACGCTTTTTCTGTGAATTTCAATAGTGTTCAGGTCAAGAGCCAGAAGAATGTCAACCATTTCTCTTGAGGCAGATATTTCCTTGTCGGAAAAACGGATCTGGTAAAAATTATGCCCGCCACGTATCCTGGACATGTAATCCTGATGCGTAAATACGTGAAACCCGATCTTGGAAAAGACCTGTGCAAGAGCTCCTCCTATAGTCGCCAACCCCTGTCCGGCCTCTCCTCCTACTCGAAGTGTATAGTCCAGAAACTTTACCCCCAAATGTTTTTTCTTTTAGATTTAACTCATATAAGTTCAAGTCATTAATACGGAATTCTAATTTGAAAATAATTTAAATATCGTTGCAGCAAAACAGAGATTCTTCTACCTAACTTTGTTTTCTATCATTGCTAACTCTATTTAGCTGTCTCTTCTTTTAGTCCCCTTATGAAATATTATTCTAAACATTAAATAATCTTGGTCATTACTCACATCCTAAAAGAATACAATCACTCCGGAAATTTCAAGAATTGACAAGAAAGCCATGGACGCAATCCGCAAGATTAACTGACAATTCCCTGAATCACTGGAGAAGGCTGAACTATATCTTTTTACAGAACTTTGTCTGATGCGAAAGAGTTGTCAAATTTCTGTTTAAAACTGATCCGAAAATTCCTCCCTCCACGCCCGCATGCTCATGAGGTGAGCAGATATCGGGCGGTCGCTGGCAAAAAAGAAGAATATGAGATCTGTAAAATTACGGATATGTTTTTGGAGTATTTGCTTTCCTATTTTCATAGTCGTTCGGTTTCAACATCCTTTACGATGCTTATTATTCATTATTTTCCTGGGATATTCAGTGAAAGGAAATACTTCAGCCCATCCAAACCCGCAAGGAATAAGGAGATGGAACATTTCCCTTCTTTCCCTTTCTCTATTATTATCTTTTCAATATTTCAGATTTGTTTCAAAACCTTCGTTAGGCTCCTCGAAATCCTTAATATCTTCAAGGTCAAGTTTTCCACAGTAGCAGGAAATGTTTGAACATTATCTAAAATCCATCTCTTACTCACTAATACCATAAGCCCGCCACTTCACTATTTAACTTTTGAACAGTTAAAACATCCCTTGATTTTTTCCTCTAACACCAAACATGGCACACTTTCGTAACGATAAATTATTTCTCATTTCTATTTAACGTTTAAAAATCTAAAAATATAATAGAGTTCAACTTTTTCATATACACATAATTACCAGACTCTTTGGGTAAAACTCACGCATTTAATCTGGTTTCATTGCAAAAATTTCAGAATAAGGAGAATTTCGATAAACTCCAGTTTATGGCTGGTTGCTTATAAATTGTATATAAGTAATTTCTTGAGATTAGAGGTTTATCGAAATTCTCTAAGATGTAAACTATACTTTTTTGCTATTATTAGTTTATATCATTATGTTTATGTGAACATAACGTTAAAGCGTTGAAAGCTGTCTGTCTTACTATGAACACAGTATCCGTGGAAAGAGATTAAATTGTGGAAAGAGATTACATGATTAAACGCTATCGTATTTTGCTCTAAATGTTTCGGGGTTGTCATGATGAAACGATAATTATTTATGTCATTATTATTTATGTCATTATGTCTAATTGAACATAACAATAAAATCTTTGAAAGCTAGTGGTCTTGCTATGAGTGCAAAAAGAGTTCATTTATGAAATTATGTTGCTTCTGGCCCTGACATCATGCGTAAGCATGTAACCGATAGACCAGCAGTTGTGCAAGATAAGTAAAACACTCAGGAGCATCTCAGTGGTGGCTGTTGATGATTTCTTATCTTCATAACTATGGCGGAAATCCTTGATTATGGCAAGGCTTGACTTCTGTAGTTTACAGAGCATGGGCTCAGACTCGTTCATTGCAGGTTACATGTACACAACAAATAATTGATTATAGAGTGGATTCGATATGAATAGGAAACTCAAAGTTCTCTTCATAGCCATGATGTTGGTGGCTGCAGTCTTTTTAAGTGGCTGCACGGACAGTCATTCGGTAAAGGAAAGTAATTCAAGTTCTGACAAGAGCACGGAGAAAGTAAATCCTATTACCGAAAAGGAAAACAGCAGTGATGATAAATCGGTGAGTGTCGCAGAGGATATTGGTACTAACGGAACCAATGAGAGTACACCCGTTTATTCCCTTAATGATACTAATACCACATCTAATAACACGTTAAATAACACGTTAAATACCACATCTAATAGCACAAGTTATTCTAACAGCAATGTAAGCTTATCGACACGCCATTCAGGTAGCGGACATTCCAGTAGCAGCAGTTCCCCAGAAGCAAGTGATTCAGATGATACAATAGAGCTTACGGACATGGCACAGAGAACGGTGAAGATTCCTACTCCTGAAAACATTGAGAAAATAAGTTGTCTGCATCCTATTCCCACATATATGACATGGAGATTGACACCAGAAAAACTAAGCAGTGTAGATATGGTGTTCAATGCAAACCCTCGTTTGGTACCGGAGGATGCAAATGATACTATGAATGGCCTGCCTGTCACTGGAGTGTTTTTCAAAGGCATGAACCAGGAACAGATGCTAGCACTAGATCCTGATGTAATTGTGTCTATGACAAAAGACCCAAACCTGGATCAAGAGCAGAGTGATTATGCAGCACCAGTGGTTGCTGTTTCCAAAGACAATCTGACAGACTACGAGCAATCATTCAGATTAATGGGTAAGCTACTGGGTAATGAGGAAGAAGCAGACGAACTTGCAGATTATTGGAACGATTCTATCACAAAGGTGACTAATATCACTTCGACGATTCCAGAGGACCAGCGTGTGAAAGTTTATTATGCTTCCCACGATGGCCCACTTTCAACGGTTGGACCGCTTACAGTAATGAGTTCGATAATTGACCTGGCAGGTGGTGTCGATTTGTACGATACAAACACTACGCTTACTTCGACCCAGAAAGTCGATGAGCATCTCGTTGTCAACATTGAGCAGGTCCTTCTCTGGAATCCTGATGTAATTATTACAAAGACAGAAACAGAGAAGAATACAATTCTAAACGATACTCAGTGGCAATCTATCAATGCAGTGAAGAATGGCCGCGTATACGCAGCTCCCCGTTGGGAATCATTAGATGGAATTCAATCAGTTATGGGTCTAATGTGGACAGCGGAGAAACTGTATCCAGATAAAGTAAAGTTTGATTTCAATAACGAAACACGTGAGTTTTATTCAGAGTTCTACCTCTACGATAACATAACGGATGAGCAAATTGCGGAGACGACAGCATGACTGACCGGGCAATATCCTATGAAAAAATACTTCAGAAAAGTATAGAGGAGCCCATCGATTACGATGAGGCTCTCTTTCTTTTCAAAGAGACTGAGAATGCTGTAAAAGCACAGGATCTGTTCCGGACAGCTCTGACAGTAAGAAATAAAGAAATAGGCAACACATTCCGATGGAGTGGGGGAATTGCCTCGGTTCTTCCCTGCAAACTGAAGCCACTATGCTCGTATTGCCCATACTGGATCAAGGACACGACTCAGCCGCTGACCATTGATGAAATAAAAACTGGTGTGAAATACATTGAAGAGCAGGGACTAAAGGAGTTTCATCTTAGCGGTGGCACGGACCGCAGATCCGATGGTAGGGAGATTGTTGAGATAGTCCGCGCAATCGTTCCCCTTACATCAGCTGACATAACGGTTAATGTCGGCGCTGCCATGTCAGAGGAAAGCATCCTGGAACTGAAACGGCTTGGTGTGAAACGGATCGGAGCATCCTTTGAGACTGTGAATCGTGAACTATTTAAAAAGGTCAAGGCAGGAGACAGCTTCGATGCCAAGGTGAAACTGGCAGAAATGATTAATGATTCAGGGCTGGAGTTCGGTACAGGGATGCTTGCCGGGTTGACGACAGGGCCCGAACGTTACAAAGATTATGTGGATTTCATGTTCTTTGTCCGCCAGTTCAGGAACCTGAAAAGCGTGTATGTAAGTCGCTTCTTCCCGGTCAGGGGAACACCTATGGAGGAACACCCGCGCTGCTCGACAATGGAAGGTTCCCGTATTATCGCAATCATGCGTCTGGTTCTGAGGAATATCGACATCGGGCCAGCTGCAGGATGGAGCTATGATGATATCCCTATGTGGGTCATGGCTGGTGGGGGCAACCGTATTGGTGGTGTGCATATCAATCGTGCTCCGGGTTATAGGAATAACTGGTACCTCCATTCAGCGTTGGAGTATTGTGATCGTATGGAGTATCGTAATACTATCGCTACTGCTTCGCAGCTTCTCAAAGAATCAGGTATTGAAAAAGTCATTCTTTGAGTAATGTCTGTAGATAACGCATGAACTTCAGGATCTGCCTGAGGACTAACCGGGAAGTATGAAGGGATGATACGGATTGACCTGTACTGAAAAACAAGCTACTGAACCTAAAATTTAATCTCAGGGTATGTAAACCATGAAACGAGTGGAAATAGCCGGACAGGAAAATTCACATAACTCCAGTGATTTTACCCTTAGTAGCAACGCTAAATACAGGTTTTATCCGGGTAAAGTATCGATAAACTTTATCTTGTTCCTTCTGCTGATCGGTGTTCTTATTACATCCCTCTTCATGGGCAGATACCCTGTTGACCCTGTTACTGTTGTAGTCATTGTAGTTTCCGGTATCCTGGAACGGATCGGAGATGCAATAGCAAACATTACCGGTGTAAAGATAGCTTTCTTCTGGTCGATACCTCATACCTGGTCCATAATCGTGAATACGGTTGTATGGGACGTGAGATTACCCAGGGCAGTTGCTGTCGTCCTCGCAGGGTCCGGTCTTGCAGTTTCAGGTGCCACATATCAAGGTGTCTTCCGCAATCCGCTGGTTTCCGAGTCCATTCTGGGCGTATCTGCCGGTGCAGGAGTAGGTGCAGCTCTGGCGATACTGATGGACCAGGGAACTGGTGTAATACAATTGTCAGCCTTTGTTTTCGGACTGCTTGCAGTGAGTATGACCTTTGCAATAAGTCGTGTCTATCGCAGCAATCCTACATTAGTGCTCGTGCTGGCAGGAATTATTATCGGCGGCTTGTTCTCTGCGGTGATCTCACTGCTGAAATTTGTGGCCGATCCTTATAGCAAGCTTCCTGATATCGTTTTCTGGCTTATGGGTTCTTTCGCCAAGGCTTCCACAGCTAATTTTATTCTGGTTGTACCAGTCATTCTTATTGCCATGCTGGTAATTGTCCTGCTGCGATGGCATCTTAATGTTATTTCCATGGGTGAGGAAGAGGCCAGATCTCTGGGAATAGATACCAAGCTTTTCCGTCCGGTAGTTATTGTCTGTTCTACTCTACTGACCGCTGCAGCCGTCTGCATCGGGGGGGTAATTGGCTGGGTAGGGCTGATAATACCTCATATTTCCAGGATGTTAGTCGGTCCTGATCATAAAGACATGATAATAGCATCCATACTGTTAGGAGGTTCCTATCTACTGGCAGTTGATACGTTATGCAGGACGCTGACATCTGTAGAAATACCCATCAGTATAGTTACTTCGATTCTGGGTGCTCCGATGTTTTTATATTTATTATATAGAGCTAAAAAGACGTGGTCATGATGTGTGCGAGACTTGAAGTAAAAAATGCTACTTTTTCCTATGACGGAAAAAGGAATATCTTCGAGGACATCTCATTTTCGGTAGACTCTGGGGATGTGTTTTGTATTCTCGGGCCCAATGGCACCGGCAAATCTACTCTACTTCGCTGTCTCTGCAATCTGTATCCGCTGAATGCAGGAAATATCAGTATTGATGGATTAGACATTTCTTCGTATGCGCCAAAAAAACTGGCGAAGAAAATAGGTTTCATTCCTCAGATCCATACTCCTACTTTTCCATATTCTGTACTGCAAGTGGTCATGATGGGCCGAACCCCTCACCTGAATACGTTTGCTTCTCCCTCACATAAAGATAGAGAAATTGCGCTTGAGGCTCTCAGGACAGTGAACATTGAGCATATTTGGGACAAACCATACACAGAACTCAGTGGCGGACAGATGCAACTTGTGCTTATGGCTCGTGTGCTTGCCCAGGAGCCTGAGATTCTCCTGCTTGACGAGCCGACTTCTCATCTTGATGTAGGAAATCAGATTTATACAATAAAAATGATAAAAAAATTATCTCAAAAGGGATTGGCCCTGGTGATGACCTCTCATTTCCCGGACCACACGTTTCTTTCGTCCAGCAAGGTGGGTATCATGAAAGATCGCAAGTTTCTGGCAATGGGCCCGGCTGAAGTTGTGGTCACTGAAGAAAATCTTCAGGATGCCTACGGAGTACCAATCAAGATTGTCTACATAGATGGTGAGATTAAACGCAAAATTGCTGTGCCTGTAGTCAAGGATTAATTTTAGGGCTCCATTGCAAAAATATTAGAATAAGCATTTAAATAAATCTATTAGAGACAGATCAGATCCGCCTGATAAGATATTACCTCTACACTCAGAATAATCCTGTAGAAAGCCTGATAAGCTATTACTCTATACCCAGAATAACCTGTAGAAAGTCTGATAAGCTATTACCTCTACACTCAGAATAATCCTGTAGAAAATCAGATTAAGAGCTACCAGAGAGCAGGCAAGAAAATACAGTAACTTTTCCTGTAAAACTACTGTGATCTTCCTCTTAATCTTGATAAATGGCCTTTAATTAAAGCTTTATTCAAACTATAATAAGAAAAAGCAGTTTAATTTTAGAAATTTTCATACATTTCAATGGAATCATATTGAGAATATGAGAACCTATCCCACCCCTGATTCCGTATAGATAACACGAGCTATTTTCGCTGACGAAAAAAAGATAAGTTTCAGGAGTAGGGATCCCACAGCGCCTTATTAACCCCAAAATTCCTGCGCTCATCGGGTATCTTGCGGTTCTTGTCGATCTCCCCCTTTTCAAGCTTCATGACGAGCCCAAGACCGAGCTTTACTTCTTCGATGGGCTTTGTCTCGAACCGGCCCGCAGCAACTGCTTTAGACCAGACATCGTTTCCCACCCTGGTACGGATGAAGACTGTGGACCAGCCGTCCAAGCTTCCAATCGAGCCGGTTGGTATGTTGGCGAGGTTAGAGACGTAACCGAGGCAGACGTGCCAGATTGACTGCCCGTATTTGTGCGTCTCCTTGAGAAGCTGTTTACTGAGTATAATTCCGTTCTCTCAATGTTGGATTTTTAAATTATCGGTTTCTTGAGATTTTTCATTTGTAGAAAACTCGGTACACTGCCTTAATTTTCCTTATTGTGAAGGTTTTCAGTTGTTTTGTAAAAATAACCCGACTTTTTACAAGGAACTCTGCCAAAGAAGCACCATAAGGTATAAATAAGAAACGCAACGTTCCCTATCATAAGGAACGTATAGTTCCTTATTTATTACGTGATTGGTGTATTCACATGGCAAAAAATAAGCTTCAAAATGAAAAACTTGAACCGATGTTACTTAAAATAGCTATTATCCTGGTTATCGGTTCTCTGGCGCCACTACTGGATTCAACAATGGTCAACGTGGCTATAAAGACAATTGGAGAAGACCTAAATAGCACAATTTCTGTCATTCAGTGGACCATTACAGGATATGTGCTAGCAATGGGAATATCGGTACCGATTTCAGGATGGGCTACCAATCGTTTTGGCAGTAAACAAGTGTATATGAGTTCACTTTTGATTTTTTTAGTTGGTTCGGTTCTCTCGTCTCTTTCCTGGAACATAGAAAGTTTAATCGGTTTTAGACTTCTGCAAGGTATTGGTGCAGGTTTACTGATGCCAACTTTGCAAACAATGCTTGTTCAGGCTGCTGGTGGCCAGAATTTAGGACGTATGATGTCATTTGTCAGCATACCTGCATTGCTGGGACCGATTCTTGGTCCAGTACTGGGCGGAATTATTGTAAACAGTTTAAGCTGGCGCTGGATTTTTTATGTAAATATTCCAGTCACCATTATAGCTTTACTTCTAGCCTGGTGGGGGCTACCGACTGAGAAGCCTTACAACAGTAAGCAATCTCTTGATATTATCGGCCTTTTTTTGTTGTCCCCAGCTTTTTCCATACTCATTTATGCCATTTCTCAGGTAAGCTCTCATGGCAGTTTTGATTGCAATGAGGTAGTTGTTCCATTAGTTACTGGCTTGCTTCTGATGGCTGCATATATTGTCCATGCCTTACACAAGAAAACATCTTCAGTACTTGACGTTCATCTATTTAAATCGCGTAATTTTTCCGCTTCAACTGCTTCACTCTTTCTGTCAGGCATCATCATGAATGGAGCCATGCTTCTTCTACCGTTATTCTACCAGCAGGTACGTGGCGAAAACGTTCTATTTGCCGGCCTTTTATTAATTCCCCAGGGAGCTGGCATGTTATTGACCAGAAGCTGGATAGGGAGACTAGTCGACCACATAGACTCTCGTATAATAGTTGTCATAAGCCTTATTGTTACAATTATCGGTACGTTACCATTTGCATTTGCTAATTCGAATACAAATCAAATTTCAGTACTTCGCTAATTTTTCATTTTGTATAAATGAGGTCATTCGAAACCTATAT
>NZ_LMVP01000542.1 GCF_002287235.1 Methanosarcina spelaei | reverse complement strand
CGACTCATAAGTACAGTAAAGCAGGAACATATACTGTTAAGTTGACAGTAAAGAATGCTGCAGGAAGTAACACGGTAACAAAAACGGAATATATAAAAATCATAACAAAACCTGTTGCAAACTTTACCAGCAGTGTTACGTCCGGAAAAGCACCTTTAAACGTTAAATTTACTGACACAAGTACAGGTACAGCTTCTAGCTGGATCTGGAACTTTGGAGACGGATCAAAGTCATTTGTCGAGAATCCAACTCATAAGTACAGTAAAGCAGGAACATATACTGTTAACTTGACAGTAAAGAACGCTGTAGGCAGTAACACGGTAACAAAAACCGACTATATAAAAGTTGTAACAAAAACAGTTGCTTAAGTTTTCTGCAACTCCAATCTCTGAGAAAGCTCAGTTAGCGGTAGGATTTACTGACTAAAGCACAGGAATTCCTACCGTATGAAATGGAGTTTTGGAGGCAGAACGACTTCAAAAGAAATGAATCCAGAGCATCAGCATTTCAAGGGAGGAAAATATAAGGTCACATTTACAGTTACCAATGCTGTAAGCAGCAATACGACAACAATAAATTACACAAAAGTAACGGCAAATACAAATCTGGGACATATTCTGAAAATGAATAAACCTTAGATTGAAAAACGATAAAAAATCAAGGTTAAAGGGTTGATAAATCATAAACAAAACCTGGCAAAACAATCCTTAGCCTTTTTTACCAGGTTGAAAGCCAATTCCGTTTTGAAATTTCAATAGTTTACCGCACAACTTTTGGTTTTGTAGAAACCTTATATTGTAGACTTACATTGTGAGTTTGTGAAACAATTTGATCTATAACAAATTAAGAGCTTCTTCCAACTTCAGCACTGAGTGTATTAACGTCAGTAGTCTATCTCAAACAAAGTCAGTAGCTTCTTTTTAATACGTTTACTTCAGGAATTACACCATTAGCGGTTATCCGGTCGTGTCCATGAATTCGTGTCTATGAATTCTTGTCCATGACTTATTGATCAAATATGAAAAACAAGTACATCTTCATTTTTGAAAACATATAAAAAGAGTCTTTTGATTACAATTTTCAATAACTTATTGACATAACCAAAGACTGGAAGGAAGGACGGAAAACTCCTTCCTCTCAAAATCATCTCTACAAAGATTTTATAACCGAAGATTTATCCTTTAAGGCTTTTTACAACTGTCATTTCCATTGGCTGGAACACTGCCTTTCAGAGCGCTGTTGTTACTTTTCAGTAAAGCCAATTTTGCTTTGGAAACGGCATCTTCCGGGCCAGAGGCATATATGTCGGCTCCTATCTGGTCGGCCCAGGCCTGAGTGACAAGCGATCCTCCTACACCTGTTATAACTTTATCACGGATACCTGCAGCCTTGAGCTGCTCTTCAATCTGGATCTGGTGGATCATTGTAGTGCTCATAGAGGCAAAACTGAACACAAAATCAGCTTTCTTTTCTTTTGCGCTTGCAGCAAAGCTTTCAGCTGATACGCCGTTTCCAAGATCAATTACTTCAAAACCTTCATTCTCAAGCGCAGTAGCAACGCTATCCTTTACAAAAGTGTGTGAATCTCCTTCAACAGTGCCGATTATGACAGTTCCGTTACTCTCATTCTCCTGTTTGCAAGAAGCTTCGCCTGACACCGGGAAGACTAGTTGTGAAACAATTATACCCAGGATTAACAGAACTAATAAATTGAAATTTTTCCCGTACATTTTTTATCTCCTTTCTTTATAGGTTTTTTTTCTCTTTCTTTATCCAGACTTACCTGTTCTTCTCTCACTTCTTCTCACTTCTTCTCTCACTTCTTCTCTCACTTCTTCTCTCACTTCTTCCTTTTAAAACCTCACTTCTTCTCTCACTTCTTCTCTCACTTCTTCTCTCACTTCTTCTCACTTCTTCTCTCACTTCTTTTCATCCTCATTTTCGGTTCTTTCTAGAGGCTTCTCGAATACAAGAGGGAGATAATCATAGTTCGTTTCCGTTACATTGTACGGCAGGTCCGCAATCATGTCTCCATCCTCATCCGAGGCTGTTTCTGAAAAACCATCTCCTTTCGGAGAAGCCCAGAAATTCCCACCCATGTAAGGTCCCCCGACGATATTTTCACTTTCGGTTTTTGAAGTGTTCCAGGTATTTGTTCCGTAATCTTCGGCATTTTTGCTGTTATTTAAATAGTTGTTATAGATGGTATTGTAATCCGAGTTTGTCCCATCGGTCCAGTTCAGGTTAAGAGATAATCCGACGTCATTCCCCGAAATACTGTTTCCTGAAATCGTATTGTTACTACAGCCTTCCGTAAATAATCCATAGGAGCTGGCTGTAATAGTATTATTGTTCAAAGTATTTTTCTCACTGGCTCCGTACAGGTAAATTCCTTCATAGGCTCCGGAAAGAGTATTTCCTTCCAGAGTGTTGTTGCAGCTTGTGTCCCCAAGGTCAATGCAACACCAGCTGCTCGAAGTAACTGTGTTTTCTTTGAGGATATTGTCTCTGCTGATATCACAGAGCCAGATACCTGCCATATTGTTCGAGGCATTGTTCTTTTCTGCAAGGCAGTTCCTGCAGTTGCTTAAGATGAAGGCATCACCTTCATTCGAATTGACTTCATTGCCCCTAAGAGTTACTACCGAACATTTCCCGAGGTAAACTCCATGTTCGTTGTTTGAAATATTATTTCCTTCAAGCTTTGAGTTTTGAGTATTGTACAGGTAAATTCCGAAACTGTTGTTTTCAAGGGTCAGGTCTTTCAGGGTAATATTTTCGCAGTTAATGCAATAGACAACTCCTGCATTTGAATCCGAATCAAGAGTCCGGTTAGAAACCCTTACAAGATAGTATATCAATTTTCCATCAACAGTGTTGCTGGTGTCAATTGTATTATTCATATCTCCAGTGTAGTGATAGGTATAAGCACCAAAATTCCTGTTATTTCCAGACATTGTGTTGTTTTTAAGCACATTGAAACTTGAGTCGAGATAAATCCCCCACGTGTTTGAATTTACACGATTTCCTTCCAGAGTGCTTCCATTCGAGTTTCCGAGGTATATGCCGTACATCTCATTTGAGTCTGCAGTGTTATTTTCGAGCAGGCTTTCTCCAGAGCCTGTAAGGTAGATCCCGTAAAAGTTGTTTGAAGTTTCCGAGTCAATAACTTGACATCCGGAAGAGTTTTCCATATAAATTCCCATTGCTCCGTTAAACGCGCAGTCATTTTGAAGGGTATTATTTTCGGACGCGTTCAAATAGAAACCGTAATGACGATTAGAATCTACTTTGTTGTTTTTTATAGAGTTTTGTCCTGAGCTTTCAAGCCAGATTCCATTGTCACTGTTAGATAAGTAGTTGTTTTCCAGAGAGTTCTTACATGAATCTCTCAGTACAATGCTTCTCCAGTTTCCTGAAATATAGTTGTTGCTGATTTTGTTTTCCGAAACGCAGTCTAGGTACACTCCATATGTTAAATTCGTTCCTTTTAAAGTAAATCCACTGATATTCACGGAATCGGAAACCACATGAAACACAGGGTGCTCAGAGTCCAGAGCAGTAATGACTGTTTTATTAGGGCATGGATTATTGGCAATTATATCGAGAGATTTATTTACAAGTACATTTTCACAGTATCTTCCTTCACCGACGAGGATAACATCCCCTTCAGCAGCGGCATTTATGGCGTCCTGCAGGCTTCCGTATTCTCTCGTACCTCCTCCTTCCTTCACACAGAGAGTAGCTGCAGACGCAGAGTTTGATATGAGGATTAACAGTACAAAAACAGCAGTTAATATGAATATTCTCTTCTCTTTCAAAAGTTATCATCTTCCTATATAAATTCATGTTAGTTTCCGCTCATGAGTTCTAGAAGGATGCCGGGAGAGTCTTCTACTCGAAACGTCTGAGGTTTGAACGAATTCCAGGGATAAGTTATTAAAAGTCTATTTGCAGAGGAATTCATCAAAATCTGCGCCCAGCTATTCCAAAAAGGTGAGTTTCAATAGGTTCTTAGCGGATTTAAAAAAGAATTTAGATATTATTATTTAAGTCTGATTATTTGGGTAATAAATGTTATCTTTCCCAGTAAGTTTCTATTATTGCCAGAATTAAACTGTTGTATCCTGCAACAAGTTACGGATTATCTGGCTGAAATAAAGTAAATGACTTTCCATTATAAATTCAATAGTTTCCAACTTTTACAACGCTTTCATTAAAAGAAGTAAATAACCCAAGGATACGACCTTCTGTTACAAGGTATATCAATAGATCTTCTGCATTATCGAGTCCGTCTCCTTCAGTGCTCATGTTATTGTAGTAGTTGCAGATAGGGTCATCAACAGAACCG
Source organism: Methanosarcina spelaei (assembly GCF_002287235.1). GTDB lineage: Archaea > Halobacteriota > Methanosarcinia > Methanosarcinales > Methanosarcinaceae > Methanosarcina > Methanosarcina spelaei. The sequence goes on along the minus strand of NZ_LMVP01000542.1, from coordinate 15,198 downwards.
TTAGAATCATAAGCAAAATAAGAAGGCGTATCTGAGGATTGAATTGCCATAAGTGAGGTTCCATTATCAGAAGCTGCTTTGAAACTTTTATCCATTGAAGCATATACGGATTTATCAAGCATTTGGCAGAAGATTACATCCTGCGTCTCCAGGAATCCATTCTTTCCTGCTGCAAGCAGCTCGTCACTTGCACCATATGTGGTGAAATTATATGCAGGGATATATGTGTATTCTATAAATTCATTGTACAAATTTTTCTGGCTGGCTAACTCCAGGGCGTCACTTGACGAAAATGAAATATAAGTTACGTTTATCTTATTTTCTTCTGCCAGTACGCCTGGTGAAAACACCAGAAAAAGCAATGTGCTTAAGAATAAGAAGTAAGTCGTTTTATGCATGTCATCCCTCATCTAATTTGCTGCAAATCCTTGAACTTTACAATGAACAATTATAGTTAACTATACTGTTTTTATAGTCGATACGTTATGGCTAGCAGTAGTATCCTTCAAATAACTCCAATAATCTGTTTTGTGCCGTTACGCACCTCTATCCTATACAATATATCATGAATCAAGACATACCCTGAGTGAAAAATAATCCATATGTCTCATCTACCAATTTGTTTTGAAATATTTATTCTTAGGAATTCACATAGAAGCAGTTATCGAGTTTTAAAATGAGATTAAATACTCTTGATTCTGACTCTTAATTTCAAAATCAGAAACTTCTAAAACTAATAGACCAATGATTCTGCAGAATATCTTAAACACTTGGAGAATAGAGAATTAAATAAATAAAATACGGTTTTTGGCTCATAATTATTAGTTATTTAAGTAAAAACTTCTTTTTTTGAATCCAGGATAAATTCTACTCACTGATGCCACCATGACAATAACCCCCGAAAACATCAGCATCAGAGATGCATGCGTTGTGCTTCGATTCTAAAATTGACTCCTTATTCCTAGAGAATATATTATCTTTGAGCCTATTAAAAAATCAAGTTTTATAAACTTACATCGGAATTGCAGTACTGGATTGCATAAATAGAAATAGACAGAGATATTCTTGAATTTTTGCATACCATTGGTTCAAGTTAGCTTGTCCTGCTTTAAATCCCCAACTACTTACTAAAAATTATTACTTTTATATTTAGCTTATAAGTGCTTACGCCCCTCTTTTTTTGTCACCGCAACTTTTATATATAAATCAACGCAATTTAACTTGTCTTTATCTCAATAATATTTACTTGATATGACCCATTTGCTTTATTTACTGTATTTGCTTTTATATATCTTCATTATTTATGGTGATCCAATGCATATAATGGAAGGGTTTTTACCTGCTATTTGGTGTATAGTGTGGTTTGCAATATCAATACCAGTTATTGCATTAGGTATTTACAAACTGAACAAGTTAGTGAAAGAAAAACGAGAAATTTTACCTTTACTTGCCGTCGCAGGTGCATTTATTTTCGTACTTTCTTCACTGAAAATGCCTTCGGTTACCGGAAGCTGTTCTCACCCTACAGGAACAGGCATAGGTGCGATTATGTTTGGGCCTGCTATTACTGCGGTTCTCTCAACAATTGTACTTATCTATCAAGCTCTGTTCCTTGCACATGGTGGTTTGACAACCCTGGGGGCAAACGTCTTCTCTATGGGCATTGTGGGTCCGGTAGTCTCGTACCTTATCTATAAGGCTGGAATGAAGGCCAAACTTAACTTCTATTTAATTGTGTTTCTGGCTGCGACCTTTGGAGACTGGGCTACTTATATTGTAACTTCTACCGAGCTTGCTCTGGCATTTCCTGCAGGAAACGTACTTTCCGTTGCAGGTTTCTTCAGTTCATTCAGCAAGTTTGTTGCAATCTTCGCAATTACCCAGGTACCCCTTGCAATAATAGAAGGTGCTGTCAGTGCTTTGCTTTTCAAGTATGTAATTGAGGTAAAAAGTGATATCCTTGTTGAAATGCACGTACTCGAAGACTCGGTTGTCCGCAAAATAAGGGGGCTTTCTGCATGAGTAGAAAACTGGAACTTATTGTACTTGCGATCCTCCTTATTTTTGTAGCTCAGTTTATATACGTATCTTCCACTACAAATGCCGAATATGGTGGAGCTGACGACAAACCTGAGGGTGTTATTGAGGAAATTACAGGCGGGACTTACAAACCTATAGCAGAGCCTATATGGGAACCTCCAAGCGGCGAAATTGAAAGCTTGCTTTTTGCTCTGCAGGCAGCCATCGGTGCAGGAGTTATCGGATACTTCTTTGGCTATTACAGGGCCAAAAAAAACTATGAAAATAAGCTCGGATACAAAGGAAAAAGTAAACCCGAGGGTGACAGACACTCTCTGTAATCTTTTCTTCCACCATGTTTGTTTCCTCCCTTAACGGGAGGAAAGTTTTTATTTATAGCTTTTAATTTTCAGGTGATGGGCTTGAGTTATTGAAAATCGCAAGCAAAAGAATCTCTATTTTTCTCAAATTCGGGAGATTTATTCTTTTTTCGGAATCGACTAATAACTTGCGGGCACAACCTAAACATTTTTGATCTATTTTAACTTTAGAAAGTATTTTTATCACTTTTGGTAAAACCTCGCATTGAATAATTGTCTCAAGCGGATTGTGATTATCTGCAACTCCACGGCTCAATAAGCCTTTTGTTTCCAAACAGATATAGCTTCATCCTTCTTCGGTTAAGTGAAGAATCGTGGTAAATTGTTGCATCCACCTCTCAACGTTATCAATATTTAACCGATTGTGAGATACAAGATATCGATTTCGTGCAAAAAGGCCAGAATTTAATCAGGTTTCAGGTGCAAAATAGATAGCTTTCAGGTGCAAAATTGATAGTTTTCAGGCAGAAAGTTTCTTAACCGATGACCAATGGATACAGCTTTGCCTTTGTAACTTTGAGTTTTCCTGTGGAGTATTTGCATATAGTTTTTCAAACAGATTTCTGAAACTCTTTTTCCCCAGTCCTGATTTCTGCAAAAATTGATTGTATATAAAAGTTTTTGTTCAGGAGAGTGTGAATGGAACTTTTATGAAAATTGGGTAAGCAAATACAACTTTATTTGTCTTCTCTGTTTTTTTATTTAGTTACAATTTTCTCTGCCCATGTTTTTTAGATATAGTTGTACTCCTGGATAATTCATTATTACTTGTTTTTATTATGTAGATTATTTTCTAAATTCCTCATAAATTTGTATAATATTGTGAGAATTTGTGATAATAAGATTTTGATATTTATTGAAAATTCTAATTTCTCGCTGCACTAAAAGATTGAAGCATTATGAGTTCGTCATTCCATACGAAAAATCAGTATCAAGATCTATTGTTAATACACGGGAATATCCCATCTCTAATTTCCAGTAATAAATATCTAATTTTTTGCTTCTTTCAGAAGATTAACTACAAACTGCTCGTGATGAAAAGCTTCTTTATATGATATTTATCCGGAAAAACGTATGAATACCTGCATAAAAAATTATTTTCTAAAGATAAATACCTATTTATAAAACTGCTTTCAAGTATGCTTTGAGCTTATACCGCTGATCAAAATATGATCTTTGAATCTCATCCTTTCAGTAATCAATCGAGCTTCTTATCATAGAGCAATTATGTAAATCCTTGATGATCAGGAATGAAATGAGTTTCAGGATAGGCTCAATAATGAAACAAATAAAGAGGTCAGTTATGTCCGAAAAGCATTCTAATTCTCATCCCCATGAAAAGGAGGGTTGTTCCGAACAACCCCATGAAAATGTCCGCAAAAAGGGATTTTTCAATTTTCTTCCTCGTTTTCATGTTCATTCTCATGAGCAGTCCTGCACTCACCAGCAGCCACATTCCCACGAGCATAGCCATACTCATGGAACTGTAGACCCTTCCATACTTGCTACCAGCAAGGGGCTCTGGGCTGTCAAATGGTCGTTTATAGGGCTGATGATCACAGCTGTTCTGCAGATTTTCATCGTTTATATGTCAGGCAGTGTCGCTCTTCTTGCAGATACTATCCATAACTTCGGGGATGCATCAACTGCAATTCCTCTTGCAATAGCTTTTTCCCTTGCCAGAAGAATACCAAGCAAGCGATTTTCTTACGGGTATGGTAGAGTAGAAGATCTTGCAGGCGTGATCATCGTTTTCCTTATTCTATTCAGTGCCGCAGTTGCGGGTTATGAGTCTGTGAATCGCTTCTTTAACCCACAACCGATAGATCATTTGCAGGCTGTGGTTGCCGCCGGGATTATAGGCTGTGTCGGAAACGAATTAGTAGCCCAGTTCCGGATGAAAGTCGGGAAGGAAATCGGGAGTGCGGCTCTTATTGCTGACGGCTACCATGCTCGGGTGGATGGCTTTACCAGCCTTGCAGTCCTTGTCGGAGCTGCAGGAGTCTGGCTAGGGTACCCGATAATTGATCCTCTTATTGGTATGCTAATAACAATAACAATCCTGAAAATAGTCTTTGACACAAGCAAACTCGTGTTTACTCGTCTTCTTGACGGCGTTGAGCCTGAAATCATCGATAAAGTAAAAAATATTGCTGAGAGTGTTGAAGGCGTTTGTGAAGTTACGGACCTTAGAGTCCGCTGGATCGGACACAGTCTCCACGCAGAGATCAATGCTTCCGTTGCGCCTTCTCTTTCGGTTGAAGAAGGGCATGAAATTGCCAACGCGATAAGAGAAAAGCTTCTGGAGAACTTTTCCTATCTTTCCGGAACCACCATTCATGTAGATCCACTTACAGCCTCAGGGGAAAGCTGTCATTGTGGCCATAAAAATTCGGAAAAGATACATGGGAAACAAAAAAATGTTTTAATTGCCTATCCTCAATAAAATCCCCGAAAATTCAGGGTTAGATAACCATTTCTCTTGCTCGCCATAACCGTTATATAATAACCATTATATAAAACAAAACTCAACTCAACTTGATTTTACTCTACTAAGAGGATTCCCTAATGACCAATATTCTTGATGATTATGCCCTTATGAGCCCTCTAAGGCACCGAAACAACTGGTTGAAACTGGCAATAGTATTATTCGGATTACTTGCAGGAGTTTCAGCTACATCCCCTATTCCTCCTATTTTTATAGCTTTCTGCATGAGCCTTACAACAGTAACTCTTGGCAAGGCGCCTCTGAAACTCTATTTCAAGCTCTTGCTGGCTCCCCTGGGCTTTGCTATTGCAGGTGTCCTTATTATCGCCTTCTTTTCAGGCTCGGGGCCTGAATTGTTGTCATTCGAATTTCTGGGTTATCCTCTTTCTGTAAGGACAGACGGGTTTGAGCTTGCCATGCTGGTATTTGCAAGATCAATAAGCGGGATGTGCTGTCTCTATTTCCTGGCGATGACAACTCCGATGATCGAACTTTTTGCCGTGCTAAAGGCTTCCGGACTTCCGGAATCTCTTATAGAACTTTCAATGCTTATATACAGATACATCTTCGTCTTCCTTGACATGGCCCTTTGTATAAGGTATGCCCAGACTGTAAGACTCGGGTACTCAAACTTCAGGCGCTCTATAAATTCTATTGGAATGCTCGCAAGCACTCTTTTCATCCGTTCTTGGGAACAGGGAGACAAGCTCTTTCTGGCAATGAATTCCAGGTGCTATGACGGAAAAATGACTCTCTTTGAGGTTCACAGACCTGTAAAGGTAACAGAATTGCTTCTAACCTCTGCCTACTTTCTTTCAACTCTTGCACTGTTTTATTTTACAAAAAACATATCCATTGTTTGAGGTAACAGACCATGATCATTCTTGAGACCAGGGGCCTTAAATATACATACCCGGACGGGACTGCAGCTATTCAGGACCTGAACATCGAAATAAAAAAAGGAAAAAAAGTAGCTTTTGTAGGGCAAAACGGCTCCGGAAAGTCCACTCTTTTCCTTCTACTTAACGGGACCTTAAAACCAGCTGAAGGTGAGGTCCTTTTCCATGGAGTTCCTATTAAATATAATTCAAAATCCCTCAGAGAAATCCGAAAATCCGTAGGAATTGTTTTTCAGAATTCTGATGACCAGATCTTTGCCCCCACAGTGTACCAGGATGTAGCTTTCGGGCCGGCAAATCTGGGTTATTCAAAAGAAAGGGTTGATACTTGTGTACAGCAATCCCTTGAACAGGTAGGTCTTTCCCGTTTAAAAGATAAGCCTCCCCATCACCTCAGTGGAGGGCAGAAAAAACGTGTTGCAATTGCCGGGATTATGGCAATGGAACCCGAGGTGATTATCCTTGATGAACCCCTCTCAAATCTTGATCCCGTGGGTGCAGATGAAATAATGGATTTGCTTAACGAATTTAACCAGTTTGGAAGCACTATCATTATCTCAACGCATGATGTGGACCTGGCATACAGATGGTCTGATTATGTGTTCCTCCTGTCAAACAGCAAAATTATAGGACAGGGAACCCCTACAGACGTTTTCAAAGATCCCGAACTCCTTAAAAAAACAGGGCTTCGCCAGCCCACCACCCTTGAAATATATCACGAAATCGAAAGAAGAGGGCTTGCATCTGGAGGAAATTCCCCGAAAACCATTCCTGAACTTGTCAATACCCTAAAACCTATTGACCTTATATGGGTTGATGTCCCTCCGGGATTAAGGGAAGGAGATAGTCTTAACTTAGGGATCATGTACGGGCAGTATGCGACTCAGTCCCCTTACGAAGCTGTTAACGCTACTGTACTGCATATCCATCAGAATGGAAGAGCTATTGTTGAGTTAAAGCGTAAAGGGATCAAGGCCGGTGGAGTCATGATTTATGATACTGACAATTATTCTCTGCCAGAGGTAAAACAAATCCTTAAGGAAGGTGAAATCGTCTTTGTCGGAGCAATGGGTAAAAAAAGTAAAACTCTTGCTGAGCATGATGGAATCAGGTTGGACGTTTCCTCAGGCGTTATAGACAAAACTATCCTGACAGCCCTTTGCGGAAAACGTTGCCTTATCCTTACAGCTGGTGGGATGGTTGACCATGCCCTTAAGAGAATAAAGGAGTATGTGGAGACAAGCGGGATAGAGTTTACCGTTGGAGTGGTTAACAGGGAAGAAGGCTGCAAATGGCTAGAAGAAACTGGGGACAGCCCTGAAAAGCTTAAGGTGTGAGTAAATAATAAAGGCTCTTCGCTGTTTCGAGTGAGTACTTACATTTTAGTCCCAAAATATTGAAGAACAAAAAGAAAATTCAGGTACATTTGCCGTTAAAAAACCACAATCAAGCTTGATATTCCCCCTTTTGGCTTGACTATTTTAGACCTATATAAATTTTTACAACCAACCGGAAACAGCGAAGAGACATAATAAACTTTTAGTTGGGATCCAAAGAACGTATAATGAACGTTCTCATTAATTTTACTTTTTAAACAACTATTGGTTATAAATTAGGTAACCGCAAATAGGTTTATAATTCGTTCCCACGCTTACAGATTTTTGCCATATCGTGATTAAAAAGTGCTCTTATGATCAAGATTTTATAAGATTAATAAAAAAGAAGAACAGAAAAATAAAAAGTCTTTGAATTCTTTGTATTTTTACTGAGGCCACAGGGCAATTATTTTATCTATAGCCACATGGGTATACTTACCTTCGTTATTAAGAGTAAGGACATTATCGGCACAAGCTTCTATGGTTCCCTTAAAAATATCAGGCCCGCCACAGTAAACGTCTACAGGCTTATTAAGATAATGTTCTACTATAAAGCATTGATACATTTTTTTCCTCCATTTTCTTGTTATTATCTGCGGTAACTTCGGTAATGCATTGGCTAACCTGTGTTATCCATTTACTCATTATCCATTTATTCTTTATAAATGTATTCAAAAAGTAAAATTGATTTTTCAATATATAAAGTCGTTAATCATTGAAATAAAATTAGTTTTTTGCCCAAAAAATATTCGTTCTAATATTCCCGCTTTACCAAGGTAATTAATGACATTTTTCTTCAGATTTACTTGCTTTAGAAAGGTGCAAAAGATAGGTTTATCTGGAATGTTATTATCCTCATTGTAGAAACCAATCTAAGTAATATTCTTCAATTACCCAGGACCTATTACCGAGATTCTCCTATTGCTTTGTATCTACTTGCATTGGTGTATACTGTATGATGAGTTCTTGTTTAACGATTTTGATCAAATGCCTTACCTTTAAAGCTCAAACTTGTTATCAGTTTTGTTAAATTTATATAAAGAGACTCAGATAAATCAGGGATTGAAAGTAAAGGTATAGCCAGTTTAACCATTTGTGACTACCTGAGAAACGGAGGAAAAATTAAGCTTAAACTTCCAACATACCTCCTGAGTAGATATATGTTAATTCCAACTGAAAAATATGTTAATTCCAACTGAAAAATATGTTAATCCCAACTGAAAAAATCGAGTATAACTACGCTTCAAAAACTCATGTGGAAGGTATGAGAAATCAGCATTGGCTGCATAAACCAGATATTTCACTAAGAAAAAAACGTTCCAGAACTTTTCCTCAAACATTGAAAAAACTGAAACAGAACTGAATCAAAGTTGGAGCCTCTACACGAGGTCCAAAATCTCCTCATATTCCTCCATTTTTATCCGGATGGTTAGCCTGTCTTTCAAGGAAGTTCGAATTTCCTTCCTGAAAACATAGGTTTAATCCAATAATGGAAAACAAAAATTTGGCTCTTCATTGTTTTGTGTGGATATCCTCATAATGTCCTTACAAAAACCAATACGGTCTTGAATTGAAAATCAGCTTATCCATAGGAAATGGTAGAGAGCCAAAAATTTTTAGTTTTCGTTCAATTTAACTATCTGGTATCAATTTAGACCTGGAGTTATATGACAAAAGTCGAAAAGGTATTACTACTGCTAAAAAATATGGTGTATGAAAGCACCAGCCCGCAGGAAACTCTCAAATTTGCAAAGTATTACCGGAGTAAAAGATTCAAAGTACTGGTGATTCTACGGGGGCCCATGGGAGTCTTACTTGGAAAAAAAGACAAAACAGGAGGATTACCAAGATATGATTCTACTGTTCAGGAGTGCATCGATATGGGAGTAGAGTTTAAATGCTGCCAGCTTGCCTCTGATATGATTGGGCTTAAGAAAGAAGAATTAATCCCTGGAATAGAATTTATCTGTTCAAAAGAAGTGGCTGAACTCTTTTTGAAATACACAGAAGAAAACCAGCTAATTATTACCTTATAAGCCTTAGATTAACCAGTCTCGCTTTCTTTTGATGATTTCTTACTATTCTAAAGCATCGGTTATTTCAGATACCCCAAATTCATTTCCATAGTCTTTAAAACCTTAAACAAAATGCTTGAACATAAGTAAAGAGTTGGCAAAGAGTAATGCTAATTTTCATGTATGAACCTGTTAATATCATCCAAAAAGTATTGTGGAATCATTAAATGCAACATACTTGATAATCTCCCGACAAATAGAGTCTTTTATTTATTTCTGCTATTTTTTCATTTCCCATCATATACTAAATTATTCATTTTTACTTGTTTTGTTATGTTCTTTTTTTATAAGTGTGGCCCTATGAATGCGAAATCTATATATATTTAAAAGTAGTTTTACTTACAAGCGAGTCAAATTTACTTGATTTGCTCTTTAAGGTTCCATTTTGCATCCTCCTTAAATCTGCAGTCTTCCAGGAATAATTTGCCATTTTATATCTCCTTAAACCTGCAGTCTTCAGGGAACGATTTGCCTGTAAACCTCCAACTTTTTTTAATTTTTTTGTTTTTGATTATTTATAGTCAATTAATAGGAGCAGTTCGCATATTATTAATTAGTTGATATCGTTTCCAAAACACTTTTAGTCATCATGCCTTTTATGCAGTTCAATAAGGTTAATAGCAAGCTTGATGCACGAAACATAAAAAATTTCTAGCACTGGAAAATTAATCATGAAAAAACATCAACCGCATAATGATGGACGACCTAACATTCAGGCCTTCATTTATTTCCCGGTGTAACTCTTCTGAGTGCAGATATTTACAGAGGTCTTGACTGCTTTGCCAAGGCCCAATAAGGCCAGATAGGTGAGGTTGGTCAAAAATACCTATAATGTGTTTATTTTACCCATAAAGCTCAAACTCGTTATCATTTTTGTTAAATTTATATAAAGTAACTTCTATAAACAGTGCTTGGAAGTAAAGATGTCAAACAATTTGACAGAGCATTACTACCGTTTTGAAAATTAATGCGAAAGTATTGAGAAATCAGTATCAACTACATAAGCCAGAAACTTCACCAAAAGAAAAACATTCCAGAAATTTTCCTCAAGGATTGAAAAAACATAGAAATTGAATATAAACAAAGTAGGGGTCCTTCATTGGGGTCCCAAATCCCGGTTGTGTTGCAAAAATTTTCTTCTCGCACTTTAAAGCTATAATTGATACTTGTATGTACCATTTTCCAGGTGATTAGAGTTGTCAACTTCCAGAATTTTTGCAACAAAACCTGTACTTTTATGTCGAATAGTAAAATCTGTATTTATACTTATTTATATAGTCACTGATCAAACGAAAAACTTACGGATAAAGTGAGGTTTACATGACAAAGAAAGTTAAGTTATCAGAAATAACAGACACATTAAAAGACGTACAAATACTATCTCTTGAAGGGGTAAATATAGAAGGAGACACCGAGCTTGATCTAGATGGACTCGGAAGCGGTTTTAATCCGATGCTTTCTGCTGCCCTCGGACAGGAGTGTGCAATACTTGCACAGCAGTTCTCAAGACTTAATAGCATGTTCAGCGTCCCTGTGGGCAGAGTTGCTCCCAAAGTCGCTCCTGCAGTTTCCTCTTCTCCTGCAACCCCGAAATTTAAAGACCTTATTCCTGCCAAACGCGCATGAAATTCTTGTGAAACAAACACAAACAAATAAAAGGGTTGTGTTGCAAAAAATCTTCTCGCACTTTAAGGTTATAATTAATACCTTTATGTACCATTTTTCTAGATAATAAGTAAGAGTGGTTAACTTTTCTAATTGTAAAGTTACTCACTAATTTTGTAAAATAACCAGATTTTTTGCAGCAGAACCCAGTTTTTCATGTTTTTTTACACGTGTCAGAGCGTCGTCTTTGACTTTAGGTGCAAAAGAGACTTTAATTTCTATGGCTCAAAAACGGATAATCTCACTAACTTAAGACGCATGAATATTGTTAGATAAAAAAGGAAAAAACAACATCGAACCACAAAAATGTCACATATTACTATTCGTGTTTAGTTAAGCAAAACAGCAACAAAAAAACACGTTACTTCTAGATCATATCTTAACAAATAAAAGGAAAATGATTTATTATTTACCTATCGAACACAAGATAAGCTTACAGCTGAAATAATAGCTTTAATATATTTTAAAGGCGACAATATCCAGCAGATGACCAAAGGAATACTTATTGCTGGAACTCATAGTGGTGTTGGAAAAACTACAGTTTCGGTAGGTATTATGGCTGCCCTTAAGCAAAGGCAGTTAAAAGTCCAGCCTTACAAGGTAGGGCCTGACTACATTGATACTTCCCATCATACTGCAATCTGCGGACGTACTTCAAGAAACCTGGACACATACATGATGGGTGTAGATGGCGTTATGCAGGCTGTAGCCAGAACATCTGCGGATGCGGATATTATGGTAGTAGAAGGCGTAATGGGACTTTTTGACGGAGTCGATTCTACGGAAATTGCAAGCTCAGCACAGGTTGCAAAAATTCTAGACTTACCTGTGATTCTGGTAATTGATGTCAATGGCATGTCAAGAAGTACCGCTGCTCTCCTTAAAGGGTACTCGGAGTTCGATCCTGAAGTTAGGGTTTCGGGCGTGATCTTAAATCAGGTTGGAAGCCCACGCCACGCGGAACTTGTAAAAAATTCACTTCCTGACGACATCCCTATTGTAGGCGAGATCCCACGAAGAAAAGGCATGGAAGTTCCTTCCAGGCATCTTGGTCTGTATATGGCTTACGAAAACGATTACAACACAGAAGAGTTGGCTTCGTTTATTGAGGAGAACGTTGATCTTGATGCAATTCTTGAACTCTCCGAATCCTGTTCAATTCCGGAAGTTTCTGATATCAAGGAGCCGGAGACAGATGTCAGGATAGGAATTGCCATGGATCCTGCATTCTGTTTCTATTATCAGGATATGTTTGATGCCTTTAAGGCTTGTGGAGCTGAAGTTGTATTCTTTAGCCCGGTGGCAGGAGAAATGCCGGATATAGATGGTGTATATCTCGGAGGTGGCTATCCTGAACTTTATGCAGAAGCCCTTGAAAATTCAAAGACTACATGCAAGCTTAAAGGCCTTGCAGCTGATGGTTTACCCATATATGCAGAATGCGGCGGTCTGCTCTACCTCTGCAAAACCTATGAAGTAGATGGCAGAATCTATAAACTGGCAGATGTCGTGCCTGGTAATACACTTCTGACAAACCAGCTTAAAGCTCTTGACTATACCGAAGCTCACCCCCTGAACAGAAATTTTTGTTCTCACAACATAAAAGGTCATGAATTCCATTTTTCTATTACAGAGTGTGACCGTGATGCAAAATTTGCATACGAAATGCTCCGGGGAAAAGGTATACAGGACGGCTTTGACGGGCTTATTGAGCACAATACGCTCGCAGGGTATATGCATTCTCATCCTGCCAGTTTCCCGGCAGAAAAATTCGTGCAAAAATGCAGAGATTACAGAAGAAGATAACACCTAGAGTCAAAGAAAAAAATACTTAGAGTCGAAGAAAATAATACTTAGAGTCGAAGAAAATAATACTTAGAGTCGAAGAAGATAACACTTAGAGGCTATAAAATTCAAATCATTCATACAGTTGGACAACGACAATATTAACTTTAAATTCAGAATATAATTTTTTCAGCAATTCTAAGATATATTGACCTTAAGTTTTTTGTCCTAGAGCCTATCCCAAAAGCCATTTAGTTCTTAATCATCAAGAATTTTCAAGATTGTTTTCATGATCAGAAACTTGATTGATTATTCAGAATACAGGATTCAGAGAAGCAATTTTGAGTTTTGGGATCAGCTCCTATAATAATTAAGTATAAGTACTCAATACATAAAACCAAATGCAATAGCATTAATGATTAAAAAATAGGCTTTGTAGAAATCGATTGATCTCGGAGTTTCTAAACATTTGTAACCCAGGTATGAAGTTAGATCTCAGATGCAAACGATAATTTCTACAAAGCTGTTTTTCAATTTAAAATGTTATTTCTTTTCTGAAACTACAACGTATTTTGATATAGTTTTAGTACTACTACCTGCAGCATTCTTCACTGTTAATTTAACAGTGAATTTTCCTGCCTTTGTGTATTTATATACCGGATTTTTGGCTGTTGAAGAACTACCATCTCCAAAACTCCAGTTCCATGAAGTTGGGGAGCCTGTACTTTTGTCAGTAAACTGCACCTTTAATGGTGCATTTCCCTGAGGTCGGAGATGCAGAAAATGCAGCAACCGGTTTTACAGGAGCTTTTTTGACAGTTATGTAATCCTTTATTATTTTTGTAGTTGTTCCGGCTGCATTCTTTACTGTTAAGCTGACAGTATATTTTCCTGCTTTACTGTATGTGTGTGCAGGATTCTGGAGTGTTGAAGAACTACTGTCACCAAAACTCCAATTCCATGAAGTTGGACTATTGCTGCTTTTGTCTGTAAACTGTACCTTCAGTGGAGAGTTTCCTGAAGTTGGAGTTGCGGAAAATGCAGCAACAGGTGAAATCAAAGAGTCCTTAAAAGCGTAGACTTTCTGATCGCTTCCTATACTGAAAAGCATCCCATCCGAAAGCGCAGGAGAAGAACCTGCATGCGGAGCATACCAAACGATATCTCCTGTGGAAGCGTTGAGAGCATAAAGTTTGTTGTAGTCATAAAATCCTTCTTCACCGCCTACATAAACAAGTCCATTGGCAACAGCCACCGAACAGGTCCATCCTCCTGTTGTATTTGAAGATGTCGACCAAACAGGTGACCCAGTAGTGACATTGAAACAGTAGGTTTTCACATTTGTGTAACCTTTTGTCCCTCCGCAAACGTAAACATTTCCGTAAGCAGAAGCAGGGGTCGAATCTGAACTTTCAATTGCTTGTTCCCAAATTTTTTTGCCATTGCCTGCATTAATGGCAAGATGTTCTCCTTTTCCGTAAAAGCTGTAAGTTGTCAGGTAAATAATGCCATTTTAGTAAACAGGAGAACCGCATAAACTATTTACGATATTGCTGTTCTTCCATACCTGTTTTCCGGTTATTGCGTCCACACAGTAAATGTTTCCCGAAGAACCGTATTCATAACTTGTCAGGTAGAATTTTCCATCTGCATAAGTAGGTACTGATTGAGCGTCTCCTTTTACTTTAAAGCTCCAGAGGAGATCCCCTGTATACTCATCCAGACAGTAATAACGGCTTCCGTCCCAATCGTTGAAGATTACCATCCCGTCCGCAATTGCAGGCCCGCTATTGACTACACCAGCAGTTCCGTGCGTGTTCTTAAAGGACCAGATCTTTTCTCCCGTTTTAGCATTGTAACAGCCAAGTTCAGGTCCTGTGGCCGTGATAACCATGAAGATACCTGCTCTAAATAGGTCAACTCTCTGCAGGTAGTTTAAGTTTTATTGTGATATTGTAAAACCCTGTGTTTTCAATTTAGAGGCCTTAAACGCTTTTTTCGTTAGATTTTTGTCATGAAATCGAATTATCTTACGTTCTCTGACGGCCTATAAAGGTCATAGTATTCGTGATCATCTGCACCTAACATAAAAAAACAGTAAAATAAAAGCCCTCCAAATTTCTTGTATGTTTTTTCTAAGGTCACAGGGAGATTCTTTTATTTATGGGCGTGATAATGGGCATTCGCACTCGAAGTCATTACGGCTTCGTTATCCTCAATAGGCCATAGGGCAATTATTTTATCTACGGCCACATGGGTATATTTGCCTTTATTGTTGAGAGTAAGGACATTATCAGCACAGGCTTCTATCGTTCCCGTGAAAACATCAGGTCCACCGCAATAAATGTCTACAGCCTTGTTTAGATAATGTCCTGTGATAAAGCATTGATACATGCTCTTTTCCTCCGTTTTCATCGTCTTGATATCTCTATTTTTTTGTTTCATTTACAATTATTGGCTCTTCGTCGTATAAAATGGGTAATTATTTATAATAAAAATATAATATAATTA
>NZ_LMVP01000541.1 GCF_002287235.1 Methanosarcina spelaei | reverse complement strand
GTATAAATATACGATTTTCAAATATATAATATCAATTAGATACAAATTGACCATCTAATTCCCTCAGTACTCACATTTAAATTATCAGATGAAGCTGCAAAACCTGTAGATATGCTTGAAATGAGCAGGATTAAGAGTAAGCTTACTTTCAGTACTTTTGGCATATAATCCCTTGGAAACGCGAGTTTTGTTCATATTTCCCCTATTCTAAATCATCGTAAAAAAGAAAATTTACATAATTCGTAGTAAGTTTGGACCTAATTAGAGAGCAAATACAAAATATGGTGTTTTAGACAATATTGAATAGATCGTCTCCTTAAGAGCAAATTTGAAATCCATTAATTTTTGGACTTTCTCTGTTTTTTCTAACCACCTAACATTCAATGTATCAAATATGTTTACTATTTTATACTCCTTCAATAATTTTAAGGAACAGTTTCTGCAAATTCATTTCTTCCTCTTCGAACATAGATACCGTACCACCTGCCTTCTTGATGGCCTTTGCAATCTCAGTCCGAAGCTTCATTTTTGTATGTATATGCAAAGTTCTGTCCTGAATTTCAAGATCCTGCACGCCCTCTACTTTTTTTATGGCTTCTGCAGCTTCTGAAAGTGGAATATCCTCCACCTCGAGCAAATAATGCACACCTTCCTTTGCTCTTACAATGTCTCGCAAATCTTCTACAGAGCCAACTGCCAGAAGCTTCCCTCTTGCTATTATCGCTATGCGGTCGCAGATTTCCTGTACTTCTTCCATAGAATGTGAACTCAGAAAAACGGTCACTCCTTTGCTCCTGTTCAGGTCTTTTATAAGATCTCTCATCATCTGAGCACCAAGAGGGTCAATACCGCTTGTTGGTTCATCAAGGAAAAGGACCAGAGGTTCATTGATCAGAGCCTGAGCAAGCCCGAAACGCTTTCGCATTCCTGTTGAAAAACCGCCTATTTTCTGGTCAATGGCACGTGTAAGATCTACGGTTTCAAGCAGGCCTACGATTCTCTTTTCACGAACTTCGGGTCCTATATTATAGAGTTTTGCATAAAAACGCAGGTTCTGCCTTGCAGTGAGATTGTCATAAAAACCGGCAGGTTCAGGCAGAACTCCTGTCTGTTCCCTTATATTGATAATCTCACGGACAATATCAAAACCTGCAACCTTTCCGCTTCCTTCGCTTGGCTCAAGCAAACCAATAAGCATTTTCATAGTTGTGGTCTTGCCAGCTCCGTTTGGCCCAACAAAACCGAAGACTTCTCCTTTTCTTACCTGCAGGTTCAGGTTATCTACTGCACGAATTTGGTTTTCCTTTCCAAAAAATTTACTCAAATGAATAGTTTCTATTGCCAATTTATTTGTTTTTCGTACAACCCCACTTTGTCCTAATTCCATGTCCATTGATTCTATTCCACTTTGTCCTAATTCCATGTCCATTGATTCTGTTCCACTTTGCTCTAATTCCATACTCATCGATTATTCACCGCCTTCCGAATTTACGTACTACAAAAACAAGCACAATAATTGCAAAGCCCAGAAGAGCTATGCCAAGAAGTCCGCTACTTGATGATTTTTCAACATTCACCTTGATACTTTTCTCCGAACTCACAAGGTCGTCACTCTTTGCCCGGACGAAAATTTCCTTAACACCAGAACCTGCATTCGCATTTGCAGTAATCTGCACAGGTATGGTTTTTGACTCTCCTGCTTCCAGCTCTTCTATCGTTCCAAAGCCCTGGATCTGGCTGGTGATGCCGGTTACCTCGTTAATTTCAAGAGTAACATCTTCAAGAGGATCATTTCCTCTATTCTCTACGTTAATCCTGATTTCAGAGGAGCTTCCCGGATTCAATGTCAATTCACTGGGGTTTGAATCGACTTTAAGCAGCTCTGCATTTTCGAGGTTATTATTGATATTTACCTCAAGCTGCCTGGAAACAGTCCTGTTTCCGCTTACTGCTGCAACCGTAATAGGATAAAGCCCGCTCGTAGCATTCAGGAATGGCTTGACCTTAACAATGAAAGCCTGTTCTTCACCTGCACCAAGCATAAATGAAGAAAGCCTTTCGTCTTCGTCGTCGTCAGTTACAAATTCCGTGTTCCAGCCTTCAGGCTGGCTCAAAACTTTAAGATTCAGTTTAAGCGGCTGATCATACCGACTTCTCAAGGAAACTGCAAATTTGGCAGTCTTTTCAGGCCTAATTGCAAGTCCGACAATGCTGGAATTAAATTCGACGTATGCACTCAAATCCTCATTCTTTGCCATTTCGGGATTTATTGTTACACTTAGAGGCAAGAGTACACTCTGATTGCTTTTTTCAGGACATGCTGCCACTAAAACTTCATAATCTCCTTTTGTTGCATTGAGTGGAGGATTTACTGTAACACTAAACTGCTGATTTCCTTCTCCAGGGACTCCTAACCTGGTAATCCTTGTTCCATCCGTCGAAAGCAAGTCAACTCCCCACCCTTCGGGTTTTGAAACGAGATAAATCTGAAAATTTGCTCTGCTTTTATATTTGTTTTCGACGGTAGCTCCAAAACTGACAGGAATTCCAGGATGTGTCTTCTTTCCAGGAATGTCAGAGTAGATTTCCATGTTGGACATTGCATTCCTGTCGATTGTCACTGTAAATTCCTGATATACCGTATCATAGTTCCTTATACTTTCTCCATAAGGTCGTAAACCTATTTTTACAGGATATGCTCCGTCCTTTTCATTTTCAGGAACTCTTACTTTAAGAGTCAATTCCTTTTCACCCGCTTCTTCGGGTAGAGTAATCTGGCTTACCTGAGTGCCATCTGCATAGATACCTGCAGTCCAGTTTTCGGGTACTTTCTCCAGGAAAAATGTAACTGATGTACTCTCAGAAGTGTTGTATCCCTTTTCTAAGGTAAAGCTGAACTCCACCAGATCCCCAGGCTTTGCAACCTTGCCACTGATTTCGTTTAAGACTGCAAGACTGGAAAAATCGGCTCCTGCAGGGAAGGACATGAGAGGAAGTAACACCATCAGTAGGATTGGGAGGAGTTTCATTCCATTATCCGGTACTTATATCCCTCCTTAAAAAAGTCAAAAATGATAGAATAAAGAGTAACAAAGGAGCTATAATCAAAAATAGTAGATTAGACCAAAATTCATTAAACCATTGAAATAAAGTAAAGCGTGTATCAAAAACTCCCTCGATTACTGGTTCATTATTAATTCCTCCCCAACTAAGATCAATTTCTCCAACTGATATTTCACTGTAGTGATGAAGCGGAGAAATAGTTATTATTTTTGATGCAAGTTCATACGGATCTGACTGCCCGGTAACAATTGATGCGGTTGCAATAATGATCGAACCGGAAACAATGCAAATAGAAAGCCATATTATAACATTGTAGACCAACGAATCTTCAGCATCATTGGCTACAGTGGATAATAATATCGCAACTTCGGCGAAAATTAATACATATAAAAAATTGAAAACTATAAATGCTGTAATTCTTAGAAGTTCTGTTTCACTCATGTGAATACCAGAAAATATAAGAATGGTTCCGACCGGAACTATTGTAGAGAAGATAATGACAGTCATAAGAATGCCCATTATCCCGAGCATTTTGCCAGCTATGATGTTATCTCTGAAAACCGGATGAGTCAAAAGTACATTAAGAGATCCCGACTTTCTCTCTTTTATAATTGTATCGAATCCCAGTGCAATTCCGATCAGAGGTGAGAACCATCCTATTTGCCTAGTAACACCAGTAACACCACTGAAACCAGACATTAATGTAAATTCAGATCCTGTATGCTCTCCCAGATGTACACTTCTCCATGAAAAAACAAAAATTATAAGGGTATAAGTAGCAATCAAAGTTAAAAATAACGAGCCTGATACGAGATCAGCGAATTCTTTTTGTGCCACATGAAATACGTTTTTAATGTCCAAACTCTTATTTTTCATTTTTGTGCTCATAATCTTTCCCTCAGTTACTTATGTCCTGCTTCAAAAAAGCCACAAAAGACATTATAAGCAGTATTAAGGGCATTAACACTAATATCAAAACATCTGTCCAGTATTCTTCCACCCATTGACCAAGAGTGGAGCTGGTATTAAATAATATGATAGCATCGGGATTAGCTCTTGAAAAACCTCCCCATGACATAGATGGATGACCCATTACAAGCTCTGAATAGTAATGAACAGGCGTTAGTTTTTGGAGCTGTGCGTTGACTTCAAGAACATTTTCATTATTACCTAATTCAAAAACCGATTGGTCAGTAACAGTAGAAGAAATCATCATAATAAAACCGCCAAATACAACGCATAAGATCAGCCAGGCACAGATCCCATTACCGAGAGAATTGATTGCATTTTTTGAAATAATTGAAGTGAATATTCCCAATAACAAAAAAATAGACAAATAAAGGTAGGTCAGTGCTGTGAAGACAAGAACTCGGTTCAGTTCGGTAAAAGCTACTTGAGTACCGGAAACAAGCAGTATAGTTCCTACTGACACCATTACAGCAATAAAAACCACAAGAACAAGAGTTATCATTCCACCCAGAATTTTACCTGTGATAATGTTGTCCCTGTACAATGGATGGGTCAAGAGAACATTTAAGGATGCAGATTTTTTCTCTTTGACTATGCTGTCAAAGCCAAGAGATATTCCTAGCAAAGGTAGAAACACTGCAATTATCTGGGTTACATCGATAAAACCCGTTTCAAATATATTGATACCTTTTACTGAAGCGCGGTAACTAAAAGAAAACAAAATTATTGCAAAAACTGAAACTAGGGAAATAAATCTCAAGCTCAATAAGTTATCTGCAAACTCTTTCTGTGCAACCACTAAAATGTTTTTAATACTCCATTCCATTCATATCCCCTGATTTACTCCATTATTTTTTGTTTATTTTATGAAAAAATAGTGCAGATATAAGCCCAAAGCACACTAAATATGCAGTAAATCCAGGCAGTTCTGCATCGTTTGCATCTAATGGATGCACAATCTCCGGGGTAACTTCATTACTAATTTTCTGTTCACCGGTATCTTTAACTGTGACCATCCGCCTTGCGGTAGAGTACCCTTCTTTAACAGCTCTGATCTGAAACTCTCCTTCTTTGCTAAACCTATATGCTAAAGTTCCTTTTTCGTCTGTTGTTCCTACAGATTCATTCCCTACAAAAATAGTTACATTACCAATTTTTCCGGAACTTGATCTGACTGAAACATTAATCTCAGTCTCAACCTCAATACTTCCTTCAATTTCCAAGAGCATTGGCAAATCATATTCTGGTAATTCCAGAAGATAATCCTGAGAAGCATAGCCTTCGTAAGAGTTTCCTTCATAGGAAGAGGTTTCTGGAGAAAATGTCCTTACAATGAGATAACGTCCAGATGGACTCCAGCTAATCTCCTCAATATAAGAAACGGGAAGTTTAATTGTCTTTATTTCTTTTGTGGACGTGTTGATTACAGCTAGCATATTACTTTGAGTTTCATTTGCAACTCCAAGAACTAGATCTCCGTTGTTATTCCATGCATATCCGTTTTGGAATATATTCCAATGTTTTTCTCCCGAACCGCTGCTGGACATTAAAATATATTCAATGATACCTTGATCAGATAACCTATTGTATTTACTGGAAGAGTGGGTTATTTCGATAAATTTTCCAGAGGGACTTAAAGATACAACAAAATCACTGGAACTGCTAAACAATCGGGTTTTGTTGCTACCATCTATGGACATAGAATAAAGAGTATATATGTTTCCAGTCTCATTTTCCGAGAGTTCCTGAAATATAATATTATTACTGTCAAGTAGCCATCCATAGACAATACCGTAATTAAGAGATACCACCTTATTGGATTTTTGATGTTCTACATCAATTATGTGTATATTAGAAATTAACTTGCCAGGTTCTTCGTTCCCTATAAATTCGTATGCAGCAAGTTTACTGCTATCAGGGCTCCATACGGCCCTATCAAAACAAATATTATCTGCTGAAAAAACTGTGTTAACCTCATTGTTTGCAGGATTTAGAATGAAAAGATCTCCTTTTTCTGCAAAAACGACCCTTTTTTCATCAGGAGACCAGATAAAATCATTGTTACTAAATTTAGTTTTATAATTTTTTATAGGAGTTTCGTTTGAAACGTTATTTTCAAGGTCCAGAATAAATATAGAGGATTCTTTTTTTTCATTAAAGCCAGCGTACAGCAACTTATCGCCTTTAGGAGACCATTCATAAACAGGTCCCTCCAAAGAAATTTGTTCTTTTGTGAGTAAATTAAGACTTTCTGAGTCAACCACATTGATGCTATGGATTCCGCCAATAAAATGAACATTACCGTCCGAAGATTCCTGATATAGAAATGAATCTCCCGAAGGATTCCATACTGGTATGGCTATTCCATTGTGTTTATTTCTCTCACGAGTATAAGGTGTGTTTTCAGCCCAAGCTATGAGTTTTTCTCTGGATCCGTCTCCATTTGCTATATATAGAGCCTGTACCTGTCCCAGTGTTGTTCGGCTTACCTCATTCTTTGTACAGACATTGATTATTACAAAAACTAAAACACGAGTTCCAGACGGATCCCAATTAAAAGACAATATTGGGCTTCCATATACATCAAGACGGCTTTTGTCTACATGGCTTAAGGCATCTTTACCAATAGTTTGATTGAGGTCAGATATCAACGAGGCTTCCATTGGATCAGGACTTATATCATCTGCAGAAACTAAACCCGTTGCAGAAACCATCAACAAGAAAATCAATAGTATATTTCTAAGTACGTACTTTCTATCCATTATTTGCACCAGGTAAAAAATAAAAATAAAAGAAGAAAAAATTTAATTTTTCCTTTAGTCATATCTCCCAACTATGAAGTCATACTCTGCGCCCGTATCTCCTCTCATTTCAATTCGAGGCCAAGCATTACTTGAGGCTTCTCCCCAATGGTCGTTGTAGTAAGGGCTATTACATACATGTGCTTTAATAGTGCTCGATGTTTTGTACTGAAGCATTTCTCCCTGGTTATCACGGTAAAATATGTACCTTAAATCAATGTACACATCTTCACCACCTTCTGCAGCAAACTTAAACCAATCTCCAGTTGAGGAGCCTTTTGTGTACTCTCCAAAATAGTCGTATTCTCCCTCTGGAACGGTGATAGTTGACGCACCACTGTAGCTGCTCCCTCCAGCAGCCATGACGGTTCCAGCATTTACAAGGAGAAGCATAATAAGCAGTATACCACTTCTAAGCTTTCTCTTTATTTTCATTTACTTTTACCTCATGTATTCTACTCCAGAGGCAGAATTAGTAAACCTTAAGTGTTATGAGGCTAACATAACCATGCCTCCGGGCATATGGAGTTCAAATGGGTCTTTCAGAGTAAATTTGAACTCCATTAATTACTATTAACACAAATTATATAAACTGTAAAGGTTTTAACGGAATCATTAAACTATCAAACTAGATGCTTAATTTATGATTTAATTTTAGCATAGTGTTCTTAACATTAAGAGTCAGTTGAGATATTTTAAAAAAATTAGGCACGAATGTAAAAGCTGGGCAATAAAAAGATACTTTGAGTTCTTGTTTTTAAGATTTAATTATCCAAAAAAATTAAGCAAAACGCGCACTAACGTGGATAAGTAAAATTATTTCACATTTATGAGAGACTCAGAATATAACTTTTGAGAACAAAGAGTTTAAGTGAAATGGATAAGCATTTTTACTTGAGTTGTTACTCAAAAAGTTTCATGTACATCTTTTTCAATTGTATCCCGATAATTAGGATTTATATTGTATATTGTACTCTTTCCTGCCCGATTTTCTTCAATAATATCTAGTTCCTTTAATTGTTTTATATACCATGTAATTGCACTTTTGGACATTCCTGTTTTCCTGGCAAGATCTCCGTTGGTGTTGCATTCTTCCCTTAATATCTCAAAAATTATCTTTCGGGTCATCTCATTTTGGAGGACTGAAATAACCTGTTTTTCTTCCTCACCGTATGTAGAATTATTCTGAAAATATCGGACTTTTCCACAATCATTTTGAGCTTCAATCAAATTTTGTGTTTCGAGAATATTGAGATGATAGCGAAGAGTTTCCCGGTTAAGGTTCATATTATCTGCAATTTCACTGCTGCAGGTGCCTGGACAGGCTTTAATGAAGTTATATATGTGCTTTCTCTTCAGAATTCCAACAGCATTTGGATGGTCCACAACTCGAAATCCAAGTATTATAAAAATAAGCTTTGCAAAGTATAGAATTACGTCTATTATTGATAAAATTTGCATCGCAGCCAGCCAGAGCAGAAACTGCCAGTAAGGTATTACAGTATCTTCTACTATCTGTACGTCTTCTCCAGCTATTGATTCCCCAAATTTATCGCCCGGAGCAGGGCTTACAATGTATTCAGTAGCCTCAGCTGTTAATATTGAAAATAAAAATAAAAAACAAAGAAGACAGAGTCTCCTATAATTAATGCAGCGCAACACCAAATGTATAGCTCTGTGTTCCACTAACTGATTCCCCATAAACTTTGAACTTCCAGGTTCCCTGTTGCACGTATCCCTGAGAGGGATCTATATTGATGCGTATCCTACCATTTACGCTTCCATCAGAGTTATCGCTGTAAGTTCCAAGTTTGCTTCCTGAGGGAGTGTAAACGCTAAGAGTCAGGGAATCACTTGTGTCTCCCCAGTTCAAATCCACTTCTAGATAATTCACTCCTGAACCTACGTTTACATTGTGAGTTATGGTATGTCCTTGGCTTATGGACTGGATTGACCGTAGGGAAGAAACGGAATTCTCTATATCAAAAGGATTTTCTATCCAGGAGCTAACAACGTAATCTTCTCCAGTAGAATCTAAAACAACTTTATTTTTCGAGTTTTCTGAGTATCCTTTTTGGCAGAAACCGCAGGAACAGCCACTAATCCTATTATAAAGCATAAAATCAATAATTTCCAGATTTTCATAGTATCACCCAAAAATAAATTATAAATAACTACATATATAGTTTCTGCTATAACTTTAAAAAGACAAATATACTATTATATAATTATTCATTATGAAATTTATAAGTCGCCTGAAAAAAGATGCAAATATTCCTTTTATCAAGAATAATTCTTCAAAAAAGAGAAAAACCGGTGAGGCTATTTTATTCTCTACATCAAGATAAAATCTTAAACTTTATAAGTTGGCTTTGAAAGTTTTTCAGAGCATCTTCTTTCTATGTTTTTTCCAGGATTTACATTCATAAATTTCTGTAGTTTTTGATTGCGTTTTGTATTTTTTCAGAGATTTCTGTAGAGCCCTAAGTATTCTTTAGGTTATGTAGATGGACTTATAATTCTGGATGTAAGTTCAGTGGAAAATGATTCTTTTTTGGCAAGAACTGTATTTTTGATGAGTTGACCTTGTTTTGGGTATTCTTCTCAAATTAATATTCCTATTTGAGTAGTTTAATTAATAAACTCTTTCTATTTTGAATACATTTAGTAACACTCTTATATATTCAGGTAATATCAGCTATGTGTCGTTAGTGTCTTTATTCATATTACAGGTGATTAGGTAGGTTAAATTCACAAATAAGGTGCTCTGTGATGAAAAAGAAGTTATTATTTTCTATTTTCCTGACAGCCCTGATTTTAATGACGGCGGGCTGTACTGATCAGGACAGTGCTCAGGCCGGGACACCGGCTGCAAACGCTTCCGGTCAGACCGGGACATTGGTTGAGAACCTTTCAGACGGATCAAAATATGTGGATATTGTTAATCTAAGCGGCGGAGATTGTGGTTATCCGCAGCCTTTTACGATATACCCGAGGGGTCCTGGGTCATCAAAAGTTGGAATGATCTTTGACAGTCTGTTCGAAAGGGATGAAAAAGGTATAATTCCCTGGCTGGCTGAAAGCTGGGATGTCAATTCAAATGGAACAGAATATACGGTTTATCTTCGTGAAGGTGTCAACTGGAGCGATGGAATACCTTTTACGGCAAATGATGTTAAATTTACTTTCGATTATGAGCAGAAAAATGTGCCCGTTTCAGGTGGAATTGAGGCTGGTATTATAGACAATGTTCAGGTCGTGAATTCAAGTGCCGTAAAGTTCGTACTTGCCCAGCCTGTTTCTACATTCATTTATAAACTCACAAGTTTTGAAATCATACCTGAGCATATATATAAAAATGTCTCAGACCCTGCAAGTTTCCTTGATCCAAAAGCAGTCATCGGTACTGGCCCGTACATTCTTGATGAGTACAATAAAGAGCATGGGACATACCGGTTTGTGGCAAATGAGAACTTCTGGGGACCGAAACCAGCCGTTAGAGTCGTCGAATTTGTTCCGGTCAGTGATTCTTTAATAGCTTTTGAACAGGGAGAAATTGATTTCACAAGTATATCGCCTGATACTCTTGACAGGTTCAAATCAGACTCTGATATAAGAATAGTCCAGCAGCCGGCTTTCTGGGGTTACCAGTTTTATTTCAATATGAAAAAATGTCCGGAGCTAAATGACAGCAGAATAAGGCAGGCCTTTGCTTATGCCATTAACCGTGACGAACTGGTGGAAAAGATCGCAAGAGGCGCAGGTAAAGCCGGTAAAATGGGCATACTCTCTGAAGATCACATCTGGTATAACTCTGACCAGCCGAAGTATGACTACAACCCGGATAAGGCAAAAGCATTGCTTGACGAGGCTGGATGGACCGATACAGACGGCGATGGAATACGTGATAAAAATGGGGAAAAACTGTCATATATATTATCTCTCGGCAGTAGCGAAGTCCGTATCGGTGAACTTATAAAAGAAAGGCTAAGTGAAGTAGGAATTGATGTTCAGGTGAAAGCCCTTGAGAGCAAATCCCGTGATGCCAATCTAAAGAATGGAGATTTTGAACTTGCAATCAGCGGCTTTGGTGGCTGGGGACAGGATGCAGATTATCTCCGTACAAGATACTGTGATACCGGTTCGCAGTCAGGAAGTGTATCATCTGACGCATCAGTGTTTGGTTACCACAATGATACCCTGAATGCTCTTGGCACTCAGGAATTGCAGGAATTGAACGATAGTAAACGAAAAGAAATAGTATACACTATGCAGACCACGCTTGCTAATGATGTACCTGCAATACCGCTCTATTATACTACATCGTATGATGTATGGCGCATTTCAAAATATGACGGCTGGATGAACAGGTATGACCACCATGCAAGAACACAGTGTATTCTTTCGTATTTAGAGAGGGATGGAGTTGCAGCAAAAAGATAATATTGATAACCTGATCGAATGCTGGAAAAAAGCTACAGGTAATGGTCTGATCCAGGATGAGGGCAGGATGGCAGAGTTCTGGAACAAACGTTCTGGTAACTATGCCAATAATATTGAAAAAGATAACAGAAAGAAGAGGACCGATGAGATTCTCGAATTTCTTGAAGAGGCCGGCTTTAATCCCGAAGGTTCCAGAGTCCTGGATATCGGGTGCGGGCCCGGTACTCTCTCTCTTCCTCTTTCAAAGCTCGGAGCAGAGGTGACAGCACTTGATATCTCATCCGGGATGCTTGACAGACTGAAAGATTCTGTAAAAAAAGAATCTCTTCCGGTAGATATCATTGAATGCTCCTGGTGGACCGCAGACATAGATGACCTTGGGTTCCGGAATAAGTATGACCTGGTAATTGCGTCCATGACACCTGGAGTAAAGGATATCGAGAGTTTTGACAAGATGATGGCGTGCTCAAAAAATCTCTGTTACTACAGTAACTTTCTTAGACGAGAAGAGGACAGGGCGTATCGTGATATCAGGAGTTCGATACTTGGTGAAAAATCCGAGAATAACATGAACGGCATAGTTTATCCATTCATGTATCTTTACCTCTCAGGCTACAAGCCGTCGCTTCGGGTCAACCATTCCGAATGGAAGGAAGAACTAAACTGGAAAGAGACGGCAGAACAGGCAATAGGGTTCATTGGGCGAGGACTGGATTTTGATGATGAAACTAAACAAAAAATAATGGATTATTATCAAAATGTCTCTCCGGATGGAATCTACCGTTCTGAGTCGGATGTATATACCGGTATGATGGTTTGGGAAGTTAACGGCAAATAATCGGATAGTAAAGGGATAAGATGATTGGATGGTAAATGACAGGAATTCGTTTATTTTCAGGTCATTATCGACGCTTCTTGTAATTCTTGTCATTAATTTTTTTTTACCAAGGATGATGCCTGGAGACCCATTCTCAACCACTTCCGCAGATGAAGTAGGGGGAGAGATTATTGTAATGACAGAGGAGCAGCATCTTTATTACGTAAACTATTACGGACTTGACAGGCCGCTTTATGAACAGTTTTTATCATATATGAAGAACCTGATGACTGGCAATCTTGGAAGGAGTATTTATTACAAAATGCCTGTCAGTGACGTAATAATGCTCCATCTTCCCTGGACTATATTAATTGTCGTGAGTGCTACAGTAGTCAGTACAATTTCCGGTGTGGTTCTCGGAACACTTTCGGCAAAGAACCGGAAGAAGGGGAGTGATAGAATTATGATGACGGGCATGATTGCCTTTGCAGAAATTCCTTCTTTTTTGCTCGGCCTGATCCTGCTTCTGATTTTTAGTGTATATTTCAGGCTTTTTCCACTTGCAGGTGCTGTTACACCCTTCGCACATTATAATGGTCCGACAGATCAGGTCCTGGATATATTGTACCACGCCTTTCTTCCTGTTCTGACTCTATCACTTTCACAGCTGACCGGCGTGTACCTGCTCACCAGAAACACATTGATTACAGTGACCACAAAGGATTATATCAGGACTGCCCGAGCTAAAGGTCTGGGTGAAAAAAATGTCTGGATCCGTCACGCACTCCGAAATGCACTGCTCCCGGTAGTCACAAGAACAGGTTTTATGATTGGCATAATGATGGGGGGTGTTGTACTGGTTGAAAATGTCTTTTCTTATCCAGGCATAGGGATGACACTCAGAAGTGCTGTAGTCGGCCGGGATTATCCGCTTATTCAGGGTATTCTTTTGGTAATTGCAGTCTCCATACTTATTTGCAACCTTTTGGTTGACAAAATATACGGGAAACTTGATCCGAGGGTTGTGATATGATAAAGGATACTGATGCTTCTGGAAATGCCGGAATACTTTCTTTTATTCAGGCTTTAAATATTAATAAAACTAATATAATTAACAGAGTTAACAGAATTGGCAGAGTTAACAGAATTGATAGAGTTAACAGAATTGGCAGAGTTAACAGAATTGATAGAGTTAACAGAATTGGCAGAGTTAACAGAATTGATAGAGTTAACAGAATTGGCAGAGTTAACAGAATTGATAGAGTTAACAGAATTAATAAAATTGTAAGCAGCGTATCTAGGCCATTTTCCAGGTTCAGTACTGAAGGTAAAATTGGTATCTTTGGAATTCTCTGCATAATTTTAATGGCAGTTTTTGCTCCTGTGATAACAACTTATTCTCCTCAGAGAATTACAGGCGATTCACTTGAACCTCCTGGTTTCGGGCACATACTTGGAACCGATGAACTTGGTATGGATATCTGGTCACAGATATGTTACGGTGCAAGAATGAGCCTTACAATAGGTCTTGCAGTAGCCTTTATATCAGGCTTTGGAGGAGGAGCCATTGGAATACTTGCCGGATATATTGGAGGGTATATTGATCAGGGCCTTATGAGAGTAATTGATGTGACAATGGCTCTTCCAAGCTTTCCTCTTCTGATTGTAATATCTGCTTTTCTAGGGCCAAGCATTCTTAACGTAATTCTTATCCTTGTCCTTTTCAGCTGGGCCAAACCCGCACGTATTGCACGTTCCCAGACGCTGTCGTTAAAGAAAAACAGCTATATTATTGCCGCCAGGAACTACGGTGCAAAGCCGTTTTACCTGCTCTGGAGACATATACTTCCTGAAATTCTGCCTGTTCTTTTCGTGCTTGTCATCGGTATATCCTCACATGCAATCGTAGCCGAAGCAGGACTTGCTTTCCTGGGCCTCGGAGACCCTACTTCCAAGAGCTGGGGAATGATGCTCAATCATGCAACCGGTTTCCGTTCAATATATTTTACACCTTACTGGCAATGGTGGTTACTGCCTCCGTTATTTATGCTCATATTCCTTCTTCTCTGTCTTGCGTTCATAAGCAGGGATATGGAGAGAATACTTGATCCAAAATTAAAAATGAAGAAAGGTTTCTGATCATGAGTCTGCTTAAAATAAATAATCTTAAATGCCACTATTTAACCGACATTGATACTGTTAAGGCTGTTGACGGCATTTCTTTTGAGATTGAAGAAAGAGAAATTCTGGGTATTGTTGGAGAATCAGGAAGTGGCAAGACCACTGTTGCACTCGGGATCATGGGGCTTTTGCCGGAAAATACAGCTGTTTCCGGTGAGATTCTTTACAGGAATGAGGTAATCTCTTCTTTGCCTGAACCTGAAATGAACAGATTCAGATGGAAGGATATTGCAATAGTTTTTCAGAATGGCCTGGAGGTAATGAACCCTGTTTTGAAAGTAGGCGTTCAGGTAACGGAACCAATGATAAAGCACCTTGATATCAGCCCTGAAAAAGCACGGAGTAAATGTGCTGATCTGTTCAGGACTGTCGGCCTTGACCCTAAATGGATGGATTCATATCCGCATCAACTTTCCGGAGGTATGAGGCAGAAGGTTCTTCTGGCAATGGCTCTGTCATGCGATCCTAAACTACTGGTTCTCGATGAGGTTACTTCTGCCCTTGATGCATTTACCCGTAAGGAAATCAGGGACCTTCTGGTCGATCTTCAGAAGAATGGATATACGATGTTAGTGATCTCTCATGATATCACTTTCGTGTCTTCTGTTGCGTCCAGAATTGCTGTTATGTATTCAGGAAAGGTTATTGAAACAGGACCTGT
The DNA here is from genome assembly GCF_002287235.1 of Methanosarcina spelaei. GTDB lineage: Archaea > Halobacteriota > Methanosarcinia > Methanosarcinales > Methanosarcinaceae > Methanosarcina > Methanosarcina spelaei. The sequence goes on along the minus strand of NZ_LMVP01000541.1, from coordinate 4,678 downwards.
AAGGGATATTCTCGTATCTCCCCTTCATCCTTATACAAGGGGCCTTGTCCATTCGACCCCGGATATTTTCGTTTATAAAGATTTATGGGGAATTCCCGGCGATGTACCTTCAGGAGATGAATTTGAGGGCTGTCCTTTTAGCCCGAGATGTACACAGAGGATCGATATATGCAATAAAACTTCCCCGGTTCTTGTGCCTGCAGGAGAGGGACGAGAAATTGCATGCCATAGAGGTGGCATAGCAGGTCTTCTGGCGGCTAAAAATCTGAACTTCAGCTATCGTCTGCCAGATGGTGAATATCTTCAGGCAGTTAATAATGTTAACCTGGAAGTGATGGAAGGAGAGGTTCTTGCAATTGTCGGACAGACCGGTTCGGGTAAGTCAACCCTTGCGCATATCCTTGCAGATGTAATAAGGCCTGAATGCGGAGATGTATTGTTTATGGGTGGGAATGTTTTCGGTGGAAACTATGGAAGCAGGTTCAATGGCATTCAGATAGTATTCCAGGACCCGTTCAGTTCAACCAGCAACAGGTTTACTGTGCTTGATGCAATCAAAGAGCCTCTTTATATCAATAAGATCGGGTCAAACGGAGATAGACTGCAAATGGTTAAAAGTGCCCTTGAACTTGTTCGTCTTCCCAGCAGTGATAATTTTCTTCGCAAGTATTGCGGTGAACTCAGCGGCGGTCAAAGGCAGAGGGTTGCACTTGCAAGGGCAATGGTTATGGAGCCAAAACTCCTTATTGCCGATGAGATAACTTCGGCTCTGGATGTTTCAACATCTGCAAATATATTGCGTCTTTTAAAGGGCCTTCAGAACAGGAGAGGATTTGCAATGATATATATTTCACACGATCTCTCCCTTACATTGAAGATTGCTGACAGGATAGCGGTTATGAATTCCGGAAAGATTATAGAGATAGGAAATTCTCATGATGTGATGCTTTCACCTTCTGATGAGTATACAAAAAGGCTTGTGGGTTCGAGAATAGGATTGTGCTGTCATACTCATTAAGCATCACGATCTTTTTTAAAATTCGTAAACCAGCACTGTTTATTTTTGTTAGTGATATGCTAATTTCTGATATGCTAATTTCTGATATGCTAATTTCTGATATGCTAATTTCTGATATGTGAACTTCTAATGTGAACTTCTAATGTGAACTTCTAATGTGAACTTCTAATGTGAACTTCTAATATGAACTTCTAATATAATTTCTGGAAATTGCTTAAAAATCCTGGTTTGAAGGTTTTCTCAGGTATGAAGGTTTTACTCAGGTTTGAGGGTCTTGTTTAACATGAGTGCAATAATAGTTAAAGAGTTGACAAAAAAATTTGGAGAATTTACTGCCGTTGACAGTGTCTCATTTTCGGTTGAGCCTGGAGAACTTTTCGGGCTTTTAGGCCCTAATGGTGCGGGAAAGACGACTATAATCAATATGCTGACTACTCTTCTTCTTCCTACGTCAGGAGAAGCTGAAATTGCAGGATATGGTCTTGGAAGGGATCCTGATTCGATCAGGACTAATATAGGAATAATATTTCAGGACCCTTCACTTGATATAGGGCTTACCGGGAGAGAAAATCTTGAGTTCCATGCCATGATGTACAACATCCGTTCAAATGAGCGGAAAAAAAGAATTCAGGAAGTGTTTGATGTTGTGGGGCTGACTGACAAAGCTGAAATTCTTGTTGAAAATTATTCGGGCGGAATGAAGAGGCGGCTTGAAATTGCAAGGGGGCTTATTCATTATCCAAAAGTTTTGTTTCTGGATGAACCTACTCTCGGGCTTGACGCACAGACCAGGAGATCAATATGGGAGTACATAAGAAACCTGAATAGAAATTACGGTACATGTGTCATTCTGACTACTCATTATATGGAAGAAGCTGATTTTCTATGTGACAGAATTGCCATAATTGATCATGGAAAGATAATTGCACTCGATACTCCGTCAGGTCTGAAGAGCCGTTTACTTGGAGACTGTGTCAGCCTGACTATTGAAGGAAGGATCGATCTCATCGCGACTGCACTTGGGGAAAAAGAATGGGTAAGGGAAGTTATTCCTGATGGAAAAACGCTTGATCTCATTCTATCGGATTATGAGAAAAATATCCCTGAAATTTTTCAGACTGCCTCCAACCTGGGTGTCAGGATCAGTTCGATAAATTTCAGTAAACCAAGCCTTGAAGATGTTTTTATTCGCCTGACAGGCTCAACAATACGGGAACAGGAAGGCAGTAGGAAGTCAGTAAGACAGGAAAGAATGAGAAGGAGGATGCTCCGATGATTCAGGCAAGAGTTATATATGTTCTCTGGCGGCGTGAGATGATAAAGTATTTCAGGGTCAGGTCCAGAATAGCGGGTGCTATTGGCATGCCGGCTTTTATGCTGATCTTTCAGGGTATGGGCTTTAGAAAAGTGGAATTTCCGGGTCTGCCTGCATCAATAGGATATTTTCAGTATCTTGTGCCTGGTATTATCGGGATGACTCTTCTTTTTACGGCTGCTTATGCAGGTATGAGTGTCATAATGGATAAGCAATTCGGATTTTTAAAAGAGGTTATGGTTACTCCCGCAAGCAGAATCTCTATTGTTCTTGGAATGATCTCCGGAAGTGCAACCACATCAATTATTCAGGCACTTATTATTATGTTGATGTCCGTATTACTTGGTTTCAGGCTGCCTTTGATTCATGCGGTTCTGTTCTCTATCGTGATAATGGCTCTTATATCTATGATCTTTATAAACATAGGATTAATTTTGTCATCCTTATTGAAAGACTTTCATGGGTTCAGTACGGTTATTAATTTTATTGCATTCCCTCTGTTCCTTTTATCCGGAGCTTTATTTCCGGTTTCAAATTTGCCGGCTCCTATAAGGATTTTATCTTATTTTGATCCTCTGACATATGGTGTTGACGCTTTGCGGGGAATATTGATTGGTCATTGTGAGTTCTCAATTGTTCTGAATATATCTATTCTTTTAACACTGTCAATTTTGATGGTCTGCGCCAGCAGTTATTTCTTCCAGAGGGCAGAGATAATATAGACGCATTTTCTCTTTTTAAACCGGAATAGTTATGGTTTTTGAAAGATAACAGCCAGGATACCTGAAAAATTTATTTCAAATAAGATAAATTGCGAGGATATTTTCCGTTCTGAGTGTCAGGGAAAAATCATTAATTGCCTGAAACCACAGGAAAACTTCCCGTGAAATAAAAGTAAAAGCCAGAGGAATTATTGCAGATAGGTTCAGTGAAGTAAATATTGCAGATAGGTTCAGTGAAGTAAATATTGCAGATAGGTTCAATGAAGTAATTATTGCAGATAGGTTCAACGAAGTAAATATTGCAGATAGGTTCAATGAAGTAAAAATCCAAGATTAATCAAAACTTAGTCATTTTTTCTAATGCATTAACAAATTAATTTATTATGTTATGAACTTATGTAACTGAAGCTTAATAGTCGTATATAATTAGAAACTCCAGATCTTTACTACACTTTCATCACTATATCTAAAATTTAATATATCTCTTTATATAATTAAGACTATGAAGTTCTTACTAATCTTTTTAATACTTATCTTCGTTCTCACGTCTACTGCTTCTGCAACAGTTACTATATTTCCAACCCCTCTTGGTGCAGGAACTCCTCCAGCGACAGCTCGTATAACCTGCTCCTGCGGGAATAGTTGCATTGATTATACAGCGACAGCGGTTTCGAACGATCCGCGAATAGTACAACTTAAGGATATATCAACAGGTAATGAGACATATATCAGATGGGATTTTGGAGACGGAACCTCTCTCGAAGGAACAAATATTACTCCATCACTAAAAAATCCGGTACATACGTTTCCAAAGAATGGTTATTACATTAGTTGTATGACTACCAGGAATAGTTGTTGTGGTCAGAAGTTATGGGTTCATATGACTATTATTATTACTGATGGAAATGCTACTGTGCCTTTTAAAGCTCCAGTTACTGCTTTTTCGGCAGCTCCAACCTCAGGAGAAGCGTCACTAAAGGTACAGTTTACTGATAAAAGTACACCATTTCCATATACTGATAAGAGTACAGGAGTTTCAACCTCATGGAAATGGAGTTTCGGAGATGGCACATATTCAACAGTTCAATATCCTTCGCACACTTACGGTAAAGCAGGAAACTATACTGTCAGTTTAACAATAAAGAATGCTAAGGGCAGTGACACTAAAACAATAAAGAACTATATTGTCGTAAACGATTTGAAAGCTTCAGTTGCTGCTTTTTCGGCGTCCACAACTTCAGGAAAAGCACCATTAAATGTTGCCTTTACTGACAAGAGCACAGGATCACCAGCTTCATGGGTATGGGACTTTGGAGACGGATCAAAGTCATTCCTCCAGAATCCAATTCATAAGTATTCCAGGGCAGGAGTATATACTGTTAGCTTAACAGTGAAGAATGCTGAAGGCAGTAATACTGCAACAAAAACAGAGTATGTACAAGTGACAGACAAACCGGTTGCAAATTTCACCAGTAATTTAGTATCAGGAAAACCCGCTCTTAAGATGCAGTTTACTGACAAGAGCGCAGGATCACCAGCTTCATGGAAATGGAGTTTTGGAGACGGATCGCAGTCATTTGTCCAGAACCCGGTGCATAAGTATTCAAAAGCAGGAAAATATAC
>NZ_LMVP01000540.1 GCF_002287235.1 Methanosarcina spelaei | reverse complement strand
AGAAAACTGAGTAGAAGAAAACTGAGTAGAAGAAAACTGAGTAGAAGAAAACTGAACAGGAGAATATTGATGGCAAATCCATATCTTACATCTTTATTAAAAGTCCAAATCTGTGAATAATTATATGCCAATTTATCATTATTATATATGGTAATTGAGATGTATGGATTTGGGGAAGTTCGAAGAAGGATTGACCCAATCATTCTCAACCTTTTAATCCTTTTCTTTTTGGTAATGCTGGGGCTGATTGTGGTTGAGTTAGTTCTTAAAAGTTTGATAATCTATAACCCTTTTTGAGAGTTCTCGGTTTTCTTTTTTCAATCTATTATTTTTTTCTTTCTTCTTTCCATTTTTGTTTCTTCTACAACCGAAATCCTTATTGTAAAGCCCGCGCTATGGCAGGACTATGACAATGCAAAGGGAAATCCAGGTAATCTGTGGGAACGTAAATATCCCGAATCTTTCCGGCTTTCTAAAATCAATAAATTCAATCGCTTCCGAAAATGATGTCATTATCCAGGGTTTGAACGCAGACCTGATTGCAGGAGAAAGACATCTTCATTTTGCAGTAGGAAAAGCTTTGAGGGCAATTGCTGCCGGCAGGAACATAGCTAATGATCCAGGTATCGAGATTATGAGGTATGCATCCGGAGAGAGACAGATTGAAAGGAGTTTTTCAATAGGGCTACATAAAGGTGAAAACAATGCCGTATTCGTGCTGCTTGGAAAAATGGATAATTTGATACTAGCTCTCTCTTCATTAAAAGAACTGATCATCGAAAATCCCTGTTCCGAGCTGCTTGCTTATTCCGATTACAAAAGGCAGGGAATCCTTTCTGTTTTCGGTATCACTGATGCTGAAATTGAAGCTTCGGGCGAAGAGCACATTCCAGAACTTGTGATTGAGAGAGTGGCGCTGGCAGACTTTGTAAAATAAATCTCGTATTTTTTGAATGGGATTTAGATTTTGAATGGGATTTAGATTTTGAATGGGATTTAGATTTTGAGGGATTTTGCTACGTGAGGAATTCCACGTTCATCGAATGTGACATCAAATTCTGCCATTTTTACCACTCCAAATCCTAAAAATTAATACACGGTTTGATTCGTTCTCATCCGTGTATAATTCTGTTGTTCTGCGCTAATCCTCACATCAATTCCTGAATTATTGAAACTGTCAACCGTTATCACAGAATCCCTCGTATCTTCATAAGTCATGTTTACAGTATCACCTATGTTTGTAAGGGCTGCTTCTGGATATTGAGAAATTGGAATTTCAAAGATGATGTTTGAATTATTGAGGTAAATTAGCCTGTAATCAAGGTTATTTGCTGAAATAATACCTGAGATTCTATTCACAATCCCAGTAATATTCCCTATGGCTCTTGAACTCGTTATAGCAAAGTTGTACCCGTTTTCATTCAAGTATCTTCTATACCCCTCAAAGGCAATTGCCTTAGTATTCCCAAGAGAAACATGTCCTGTTATAGCATCTACAATTCCTATTTCCTGGAATATTTCTCCATTCTCCGAAGACGCAGCTATCGGAACAACATAAGCTAACCTTCCTGAACAATCATAAGGTATAGGTGCGCTGCTATGATAATTTTTGAAATTAGACACTGTAACATTTACTGCATCCATAACAGCCTGTTCATTCCATCCATTCATCCTGTATAGATTGACAGTCCCATCTCTCGAATTTACTAATGCTATACTCGTTAGAGATTGATCCTTTGATGAGGAAGAAGTCATTCCAGCAAACCAATATGCTTGCCCATTGTTTCCATGTATTAACCACATATCCCCAGAACTAACAACATTGACATCTTTCTCTGTAATTACTGAGTTTAACCAACCGTGAATATATTTGCCATACCAGCTAAGATAATTCCTGGCAAGTTCTTCAGGCATGACTCTATCAACCCATTCAGGCGCGTTCCCAAGAGAATACTCTGTAATATCCCCATTTTCAGGATCAATAACTGCAATTCCCTTAACAACATCTCCACTATTAAGCACTGATGGAGTTGTTAAGCTTACTACCCAACGCGGCTGAAGTTTATCTGTAACTTCAAAATTAATATCTTTTAATTCGACATTCTGGTAGCCATTTGAATAAAGATGTCTGATGACATAATCACCTAAAAACGAGGAGGTCATATACTTCATTTTATAGCCAGTGTAAAGTTTTGCAGGTGCAGAAGGATCTTCAGCATCTACCATTATGAAGCCGGGCGATGTTTTTGCACTCCACCACTTAAAAATACCTCTAAACTCTAAAGGGGCAACCCAGTACAACCGACCATTTACATTTTGGATCGTAAAATCATTCTGTTTTACTTCAAATTGACTGCCTAAATTTTGCTCACTGCTCCCGATTACTTTATTTCCCAGGTAATAAGCCATAGATTGATCAACAATTCTCATATTCTGAGCATCGATAGGGGCAAAATTAGATCCTTGAGAAATGTTGTTATAAACTTTTACTTGAGGGATATCATGTAATTTTTGGTTATCCAAAATCGGAGTGGCCAGTAAGTATATAAAAATCCCAATTACTGCTATTATCTTTAGTGCCTGAATTCCAATTTCTATATTATCGGAATTATTCGATTTACCTGTGAATATATAAAGTGCCGAAATTATAAGTATTGGTATTGCTGCGACTATGTAGTACCCACCCAATACGCCAACAAAAGCAGGAGTGAACAAATATAAATACACATAAATTAGTACAGTTCCAACGATGGCAATAATTCCGTAATACTTGAGTGTTTTCTTTAAACTAAATTTTTTGTCCTCAAACCCCAAGTAAAACGAAGCTATGATAGCTACAATAATTGATTCTACTAGCATATTTTTACCTCCTTTTTCTTATTTACATTTTTCTTCAAACCAGTCCATTAGAGAAAAAGCCAGGTTCCTGGAGTTTTCAAAAAAACTTTCCTTCCCAAGTATTTCCTTTTCGGATTGGATGTATTTTCCTTGAACAAGGTCGTGCCCTGAATCCCTTATCAAGTTTCTTACCCACTGCCTGTTGGCTTCAGGGTGAAACTGCAGCCCGAGAACTTTTCCATTGTGAATAAATCCCTGACTCGGACAGGCCTCACTTTCGAAAAGCTTCACTGCTCCTGCTGGGATTTCAAAAGTATCTCCATGCCACATGAAACCGGTAAACTCCGGAAACATGCAGGCTGGAAGGTTCGAAGCTCTTGCCTCGCTCGAACTTTGTTCGATTTTTCCTTCTATGGACCGTACTGTGTGCCAGCCGATTTCTTTATACTTGTTCTTCGTAACTTTTCCGCCCAGCACTTCAGCAATCATCTGGGCTCCAAAACAGCTCCCAAGTACAGGCTTGCCTGATTCTATCGTTTTTCTTACAAATTCTTTTTCAGGCCTTAACCAGGGATATTCTTCTTCCTGATAAATGCTCATGGTGCCGCCCATTATAAGGAGCAAATCGAATTCTTGGAGGATAGGAAAAAAAGCGTCTTCGTAGAGCAAAGTTTTCGTAAGTTTATATCCTTTTTTGTCTATCCAGGTCCCTATATTTCCAAGGGTATCATTTTTCAGGTGTTGTAAACAGTGAATTTTCACGGGTGTTTCCCCTTAAAGTAAATGGAGCAGAAACTGCTTTTTGAATTAACTGTTTTTAAATTAAACTTAAAGTTATGCTTCAGATCCGGCTTTATGTTGAGCTCTTTAGCAGTTTAATAAAACCTTTTAGCCGGTTTTAAGCAGCTCTTTTAGCCATTTTTTTATACTTCTTATCCATATGCTTTATTTCGGAGCCTGTTTGAAAGCCCTCAATTTACAGGACTTTCTCAGGACTTTCTGTGATGAACGCTTTATAAATAAATATCTGACTCTAAATATCTGACTCAAATTCGGCCAATTCATTAATATACTATCGTGTTAAGAGATCACGTAAATATACAGATTAAATTGCCGAAAAAAGATTTCATTCTCAGGAAGCGGATTACTCACAAGCAGAAAAATGGGAGTTGATTCTTATATCTCATCCAAAAACCGTAGAGGAAATGATTGATTGTTCAGGGCCTATCGAATGTGAATTATTACCCAGACTTATTCATGTGACCGAAGCAGCTGCCATTGCCGCAGCGTACCAGATGGGGCGCGGGAACAAAAGTTTTGCAGATCAGGTAGCAGTCGCCTCTATGCGCAGAATGCTGAACAAACTTGACATGAAAGGCATAATAAAGATAGGAGAAGGGGAAAGGGATGAAGCTCCCATGCTTTTTATCGGGGAGCAGGTCGGAACAGGAAAAGGAGACCTTGAAGTCGATATTGCAGTCGACCCACTTGAGGGAACAAACCTTACCGCAGACGGTGGGCCTGGCTCGGTTGCAGTCATGGCAATGGCTGAAAGAGGCGGAATTTTCCACGGCCCGGATATCTACATGGACAAAATTGTTGTCGGGCCAGATGTGGTACGTTATGAAGAGGAGCACCCCGATGAAATAATTGATCTGGATGCCCCTGTCAAGCACAATCTTGAGATCGTCGCCAAGGCTCTTGATAGAAGTATTGAAGAGCTTGTTGTTGTGGTACTTGACCGGCCAAGGCATGTCCAGAAAATAACCGAGATTCGGGAAGCAGGCGCTCGCGTAAAGCTGATAAGTGACGGAGACCTTATGCCTGGAGTTTCAACTGCGATCCGCGGGTCAGGCGTTCATATGGTAATGGGCGCAGGTGGTTCAGGTGAAGCTGTACTTACAGCGGCTGCAATTAAAATCCTCGGCGGAAAGATCCTTGCAAGGCTTGTGCTTCCGACAGTTGCAAATGGGAAGGGCCAGGATAAGATCGATGCAGAAATCGAAGAAAAAATGCCAAGGCTAGAAAAAATGGGAATCACCCTCCAAAACATCAATGATATCCTTGATACCAATAAGCTTGTGCCAGGAAACGACGTGATCTTTTCAGCATCAGCTGTAACTCCCGGTCATTTTCTGCGAGAAGTCAACCTGTTTGGTGGCGGAGATGCCAGGGTACACACAATCTCGATGGGTGCATCCGGAGCTGTCAGGTTTACAGACAGTATTTATATAAAGGATAAACGAGACACTCCTCTCTACCTGTAAATCCTTTCATTTTTACCTTTTTTTAAAACACGGACTTTGCGAAAATATTATTTGATTCAGATTTGATTAGATTATTCGGTTCCAAAATCACCAAATGCAGATTTCAAAATTACAGATTTCAAAATTACAGATCTTAAAGTTTAGAATTAAAAAACATAGAATTTAGAGTTAAATTATGAAAATCTATCTCGAAAGTTTTGGCTGTTCGGCGAGCCAGGCATCAGCCGAGATAATGAAGGCAAGCATTGAAAGACTAGGGCATAAACTGCTGCTATCTGAGGCTGCCGATCAGGCAGATGTGTATATCTGCAATTCCTGTACGGTAAAGTACACTACAGAACAGAAAATCCTGTATAAAATCCGCAGCATGGGTGAGAAGGATGTGGAGGTTATCGTTTCCGGCTGTATGCCCGAAGTCCAGCTTGAGGATATCCTGCATGCAAATCCCGAAGCTCATATACTGGGAGTGAATGCAATTTCCAGGCTTGGTGAACTTCTTTCCTCAATTGAACAGAGAAAAAGGAAAGGTCTGCCAGGAGGGGAACATCTGGAATTCCGGGCTTCCGAACCTGTTGGCTTTCTCAATGTTCCGCGTGAACGTTCCAATCCTAATATCCACATATGTCAGATCTCGCAGGGCTGTAATTTTGCCTGTTCTTACTGCATTGTAAAATATGCAAGAGGCAAGCTTCACTCTTTTCCACCGAATGAGATCGTTAAAGATATCCGTTCAGCTGTTGCCGAGGGTTGCAGGGAAATCTGGCTCACTTCCCAGGACGACAGTCAGTATGGAATGGACACGGGTGTCAGACTTCCGGAACTTCTGCGCATGATCTCGGAAATCCCAGGAGATTTCAAAATAAGAGTCGGAATGATGAACCCTTTCTCTGTACTCCCTATACTCGACGATCTGGTAGAAGCTTTTGATTCCGACAAGGTCTTTAAATTACTTCACCTCCCTATCCAGTCTGCTTCCCATTCGGTTCTGAAGAGAATGAACCGTCTGCACAAAATGGACGTTGTGGACACGATAATTACGAAATTTCGTGCCCGTTTTGAAGATTTATCCCTATTCACTGACATAATTGTTGGCTTTTGCGATGAAACCGATGATGAGTTCAAAGAAACTGTCGAATGGGTACAGAAATACCGTCCAGAAAAGGTTAATATTTCAAGATATTCTCCCCGTCCGCATACGAAAGCCTTTTCCTTCAGAAACCTCGACTCCAGGATTTCAGTTCAGCGTTCCCATGAGCTGCATAAGGTATGTGAACAAATCAAGCTCGGATCCAAACAGGCAATGATCGGCTGGAAAGGTCGGGCCTTTGTCTCGAAATACACGGAAATCGGTGATGTCCTCACCCGCACGGATGCTTACCGACCGGTTGTTATAGGTCGCTCGAATCTAAAGCCCGGCCAGTATGCAGACGTGGAAATCGTTGCTGCAAAACCCGGATATTTTCTTGGGAAGTTGGCTGAAGATCGGCCAGCTTCCGAAACATAAGGAATTCAATAAGGAATGTCAGGTACAGGTGTATATTTAATTTTCATCCTGGCTACTTTGAATTCCTTCAAAAATACTTAAGGAAATTCTGATTTTTTAACTCCTTACGTATAAGTATTTTATAAAAGATAACTATTTTTAGCTCTTTTTGATTTATTTTTTAGACATTTTCCTTTTTATGTGAAAAAAATGTAACAATTCTCTATCGTATAGAAATGTATATATACTTCTACTCATATGAGAGAAAATAGTATTCCAGGACTTTTGAGTATATATGGTCATAAAGGAAACAGGTGGAGTAAAAAGAATGAACATTTGCGTAACAGCCAGTGGTGAGGGTCTCGACTCCAAAGTGGACCCAAGGTTTGGGAGATGCAGCTATTTTGTAATTTATGATCCTGAGACCAGACGTGTGGAATCTGTATCAAATGCAGCTGCATTCGCCTCTGGTGGTACTGGCATAAAGGCAGCGGAAATTATTGCAAATGCAGGAGTCGATGTCCTCTTAACAGGTACTGTGGGACCCAATGCTTTTTCTATTTTCTCGGAGCTTGGCATTAATGTTCAAGTAGGAGTAAAGGGTACAGTGCAAGAGGCTATCAGACAGTATGAGGCTGGAGAACTCCAATCGCTCCAAAGTCCCAACAGCACTCCCGGTTTTGGTATGAGAAAAGGAAATGGCATGGGAAAGGGAATGAAAGGAGGTGGTGTGGGAAGAGGAATAGATAGAGACAATTGAGCACTAGTCTTGATAAAGTTAGTAAAACAAAATTTCTGAGAAGGACACATTCCTCCATGTGTGAAAAACAATATTATTTTCTTAATTTCCGAAAAACGGTATTATTTCCCCTTAAATTTCAAAAAACGGTATTGTTTCTTTTAACTTCTTCAAAAAGAAACTATTCCTTTTAATTTCTGAAAAAGATAAGTAGCTATGTAATCTCAAGAATATATATCACAGTAAAAATACCGATAAAAACAATACTAATTGATAAAGCGATAGAAAATACAGGTGATTATATGAAAGTAAGTATTCCTACAAGAGATGAAAATGGTCTGGACGGGATTGTTGAACAGCATTTTGGAAAAGCTCCCACCTACACCATAATAGACACAGAAACCAATCAAGTCACTGTAATTCCTAACACCAGTGAGCACATGGGCGGCGTCGGACTACCTCCCGAATACCTTCATCAAAATGGTGTGGACATTATGCTCTGTGCCGGGCTTGGGTTCAAGGCCGTTAGCATGTTCGAGTCCTACGGAATTAAGGTTTTTGTGGGGGCTGGCGGCACAGTAAGGGATACGTTTGAAGCCTGGAAAGCAGGAAAGCTCCAGAACGCAACTGCTGAAAATTCCTGTTCTGAACATGGGCATGAGGAACACCACCATCACTGATATCACTAACTAGTATTGCACTGCTGGATATCACTAACTAGTATTGCACCACGATATCACGAATGAGTACTGCCAGAAAGTGTCAGAAAGGTTTCAATTTTCTTAAGGTTTCAATTTTCTTAAGGTTTCAACTTTCTTAAGGTTTCAATTTTTAAAGACCAATTTGTAAAGGTTCAACTTTCTAAAGACTCCATTTTCTAAATTGTAGTATGAATCAATAACTCACTTAAAACGGTTCTTCAAATGATTGCGCAGGAAAGCTTGAAACTCGGGATTAAAGCATCAAGGAACGCAACTCTGGCACTTGCATTCCTTGCTTTTGTTAAAGGGGCTGTGGGTATTTACTCCGGAAGCACAGTCTTGATTGCGGATGCTGTCCATACAGGTCTGGACATTTTTGCGTCTCTGGCAGTCTGGATTGGGCTCAAGATAAGCCTTAAAAGTAGTGGTAAGCATTTTCCTTATGGGTACTACAAAGCAGAGAATATCATAGCTCTCTTTGTTTCTCTATTAATCCTGTTTTCTGGCGTTGAACTGTTAAAGGAAGGCTTTACAGGCGTAAATACTACTTCTCAGATTGAGTTTCAGGGGCTTGCTCTTGTGACAGCTGTTTTTTCAGTACTTACAATATATGGCCTTTCTATATACAAACGAAACATAGGCACAAGGATCAACTCTCAGTCTTTGATAGCTGACGCGATGCATTCCTATACGGATGTATTTTCTTCGATGATAGTTGTTGTGGCAGTCCTTGGCTCTATGCTGGGGATCTCGAAACTTGACAGTTTCGGTACTATTGTAATTTCTCTCTTGATCTTCAAAATGGGGGTTGAAAGTGCCAGGGATTCAATGCTCACCCTGATGGATGCCTGGCTAGATGAAGAGGAAAGTGAGAGAATTAAAAAAGACATACGCAATATCCCTGGACTGATAAAACTTGAAGACCTGAAACTCCGAAAATCGGGACTTGTGGTTTTTGGGGAAGCTACGGTTGAAGTTGAGGGTGAAACCGACCTGAAAAGGGTGGAGCTGCTTTCAGAGGAAGTCAAAACGGCTGTTAGAAAAGAAGTGGAAAACCTGGAGCATATTGTTGTTAATGTAAAGCCTGTACAAAGGAAGAATTTTAGGTTAGCTCTTCCCGTTTTCGATAGGAATGGGTTTCAAGCAAAGCTTTCGGGACACCTTGGAAAAACCCCTTATTTTCTCTTTGTAGATCTTGAAGAGGGTAGGATAGAGAACTGGGAAGTTTTCGAAAATCAATTTTTTAATTCTGATAAAAAAGGAGGCATGAAAGCTGTGGACTTAATCATCAGAGAAAAAGCAAATGTCCTTGCAGTAAAAACTGTTGGGGAAGGTCCGTATTACATGCTCCGAGATAATTTTGTAAAAATTCTGCAAATTCCCGATGGGGTAGACACTGCTAGAGAAGTCCTGGACAGGTTCCAGAACTTCGAAGAAATCACAACTCCTATGAAATGACATGGAGATCGGATATGAAAATTGCAATTGCAAGTGGAAAAGGAGGGACCGGGAAGACTACGGTTTCCTTAAACCTTGCCCTTTCCCTTTCAGATGTACAGCTTTTTGACTGTGATGTGGAAGAGCCTAACTGTAACCTTTTCCTTGGTTTTGACCTTGAAAAAGTAGAAGATGTCGTTTGCCCGGTGCCTGTAATCAATCAGGAAAAATGCAGTATATGCAGGCAGTGTTCGGACTTTTGCCGTTATAATGCTCTGGCTGCACTTCCTGACAGAGTTTTATTTTTCCCTTCTCTCTGCCACGGGTGCGGAGGATGCGCTGTCCTCTGCTCGGAAAAGGCAATCCAGGAATCTCAGAGGTCCCTTGGAGTAATCGAAAAAGCAAAAGGAGAAAGTTCCCCGGAGTTTTACAGGGGGCTTTTAAATATCGGGGAAACGATGACATCATCTGTTATCAAGACGCTTAAGAAATATATTGATGACCGAAAAACTGCAATTCTCGATGCCCCACCCGGAACCGCCTGCCCCGTTATTGCCTCTATCGGGGATGTGGATTATTGTGTGCTTGTGACTGAATCAACCCCTTTTGGTTTCCATGACCTCAGGCTTGCCGTAGACGTTGTAAGGTCGCTTAAAGTTCCCTTTGGAGTTATTATTAACCGCTGGGGGTTAGGGGACTCAAGAGTTGAAGAGTATTGCAAGGCCGAAGGGATTCCTATCCTCCTCAAGATCCCAAACGATCTTAAAATTGCAGAGCTCTATTCTCGCGGCATTCCCTTTGTTCGAGAAATGCCGGAATGGAATGAGAAGTTTCTTGGTATGTTTGAAGCAATAAAACTCCAGCTTGCAGATACAGAGGAGGCAAGAACATGAAGCAGCTTACAGTAATCAGCGGAAAAGGAGGAACTGGAAAAACAACCCTTACAGCAGCTTTTGCCTCGCTTGCAAAAAATGCTATTATTGCTGATTGCGATGTGGATGCATCTGATATGCATCTTATCCTGAAACCCAAAATACTGGAAAAAGAAGACTACTGCGGTCTTGAGGTCGCCAGAATTGACCCCGAACTCTGTATCGAATGTGGAAAATGCAGAGAATTTTGCAGGTATGGGGCGATAGATGATAATTTTGAAGTTGACCCTTACGGATGCGAGGGATGTGCCGTCTGCACCATTATTTGTCCCAAAGGGGCAGTCTCCATGGAAAAAAGGGTCTCAGGTCAGTTTTTCTCTTCCGATACTCGTTTTGGGCCTATGGCTCACGCACGGCTCGGTGTTGGGGAAGAGACAAGCGGAAAACTTGTAAGCGTTGTTCGAAGTAACGCGAAAAAGCTTGCAGAACAGTATCATAAAGATTTAATTATAATTGATGGGCCTCCTGGAACAGGCTGTTCCGCGATTTCAGCTATTACAGGTGCGGATCTGGTACTGGTGGTAAGCGAACCAACCGTTTCCGGAGTCCATGACCTTAAAAGAGTTCTTGAACTTATTGTTCACTTCATGATTCCCACTGTTGTCTGCATAAACAAGTACGACATAAACGAAGAGAATACTCAGCTGATTGAAAATTTCTGTGCCAAACTGGGAATTTCGGTAATAGGTAAGCTTCCTTATAATGATATTGTAACAAAGGCAATGCTTCAGGAAAAAACCTTGATAGAGTATGTTAAAAGCAGTGAGTGTTTAAACGAAAGCGAATTTGCGGATCAGATCTGCCAAATCTGGACCAGGGTGGAAAAGATACTTATGAGCATTCAGGATTAAACAGAAAGGAACTAAAACCCTCGAGATAAAAAATTTCTAATTTTATAGTTCTAATTTTATAATTTCTAATTTTATAATTTTTAATTTTTCTATAACTGTGATGAAGCTTGATATTAAATTCTGGCTATTCTATAAGAAAGATCGTAAAATAAAAGTAAAGTATCTTATTTTTTCAACTGAATTTTATTTTTTCAATTTAATCATGCGTTTCCAAATGATCTTTACTTTTTTTAATTGAACTTTTTCTAATCTTTTTTCCTATTACCTTAACTTTAGAACCTTAATACTCTTTTTTATGGACTATGCATTTATATAATATTTTATTTATATAAACTCAAGGACTAATAATCTTAAACCTTAGTTTTAATAACCATCGACTTTTACTGTATTTCTTTAATCAAAGTCGATTCGTAAATATGGGGGGTTTTAGTGCTGAAAGATATTGATGTCGGAACCTGTGTACACCTGTTATCCCGGATAGACGATGATGCCCTTGATAAGTTCTGGAAAGAAATCTCTGCCGGAAAATCTCCAATAATTGATTCTCAGGGCAATATGGGTTATTCTTTGTTGAGCGATGAAGACATACTATTCATCAGAAACGATTTTACGGCTACGAACTACGAGTATTTTGAACTGGTCTTTGGAGATCTTTTCCTGCCGGACACGGTTCAGGAACTCCTTCTTAAAGATAAGGTGCTGCTTCTTATGGTGTATAGAAAAAGCACGCAGGATCTTTTACTTTCCGAGCTTCGTACGGATGTCAAGTTCATGCTTGACCTGCCGCATGGGGAATATTTCTTTTTTGTATTCCTTCTGGACGCCGAAGCAGAATCTTTTTTAAGTTCCATAGCCCATGCCGTAGGTTTTCCATCCAGGATGCATTTAAACAGCCCGGAACTTGAGACCTTTTATCTCAAGCATCCTGTTGATATATGGGAATTCGTAGACCCCTCACCTATAGAGATTCAACGCGGAGGGCCTTTCTATATAAATATGATTATGGTAAACATCAAACAGATTCCTGGCTGCTCCCTGCTCTTTTCCGAACTTCTGAAGGGAGACGAATCCACACCTCCCCTTTGAAACTTCTCTCTTAAATGGGCTTTACACCTAAAGTCCTATTTTCTCTCTGTTTCAAGTGCAGATTGAGGACTTTAGGTGAAAGTGTAAAATTAGTTCGGTTTTTCGGATTCCGGAAGTTCAAAACAATAAAACTAAAACGAAAATGTACTACAGATGATATGTGATAAAAAACTAATTTCTCACAGTCATTTTCTTACAGTCATTATTTGATGAACTGCGAGGATATCAAATAATGTAATTACTCCAGCCACGAAGAAAACTATTGAAGGTATCATGCTATTAGTAATCGAACCTCCTGTAGCTAACGAATATAAAAAATAAAGCAGGTATAACGGACTTAAAATTAAGATAGCCCATATAACATATGTGAATACATCATTACTCATGTTTTCGCTATCGATATTTGGTTTTTTGTTTGTTTTCACATTTGTTTTCACATTTGTTTTCACATTTGTTTTCATACTTTCATGCTCCGAGTATCATTATTCATCGAATCTTCTCCTACTAATAATTAGTAATGTATAACATATATAATAATTTGAGCCTGGGTGCCTTTGCAAGAAAAGTTCCAAATAAGAGAGTTTAGACGCAAAGTCTCTTGAATGAAAAAATAGTTATAACTGCGGTTTCCAGTAATTTACAATGCAGTTCTTTACCAGATACGAAGAAATAGAACCTTACATCACAAAAGACGGTTCAATTATCCGTGAACTCATGCATCCTTCTATCCACGGCAACTCAAACCAGAGCCTTGCCGAAGCTACCGTGCCAGCCGGCGGAAAAACTCTTCTTCACAAACACCACCTGACCGAAGAAATCTATCATATTACTGAAGGCAGCGGGATAATGACTCTTGGCTCTGAAGAATTCGAGGTCAAAAAAGGAGATACTATTTGTATTTCTCCCGGCATTCCGCACAGAATTCAAAACACAGGAAATACGCTGTTGAAGATTCTCTGCTGCTGTGCGCCGGCTTATTCGCATGAGGATACAGAATTGGTGGAATGAGTGATAAAGTTGTAAAATCAGGTTTTTAATAATTTTTCATCTTTAAATAAAATGATTTTTGATCTCATTCAATTTTATTTTTTGTAATGAGATTTACTCATCGAAACAGCAAAGAGCTTAACTTCTTTTTAACTTAAATTCAAAGCTTTTTAGTAATTAGTGACTGTATCAATAGTCTTAATATGAAAATCATAACCTGGAATTGTAATATGGCTTTCCGGAAGAAATACAAACACATTCTTCCTTTTGATCCTGATTTATTAATTGTTTCTGAGTGTGAGCATCCGGATAAATTCAGCGATAAGTTTTACGATGATATTTTATGGATAGGTGATAACAGAAACAAGGGGCTTGGTGTTTTCAGCTTCAATGACTTTGAAATTGCAGTCCATGAATCTTATTGTGAAAATTACAGGTATGTTCTTCCTGTCACAGTGAACGGCAGTGAAGCCATGAATCTTATTGCTGTCTGGTCGCAGAATAATATAGAGGATCCAGGAAGGAGATACATTGGAGAAGTTTGGAAGTCATTGAATTACTATAAAGAGCTGTTCAGATTTCCAACGGTTATTGCAGGCGATTTTAACTGGAACGTTATCTGGGATCAGGGGAATGAGAAATATCCTCTTTACGGAACACTCACTGATGTAATTAATTTATTAGAGCAATTTGATATTTTCAGTATGTATCATACCTTTACAAATTCAGAGTTCGGAATTGAAAGGGAACCGACACTGTATTTCAGGAAAAACAGGAAGACTCCTTATCATATAGATTACATTTTTGCGCCTTCAGATCTCGTTGCTCGTGGAAAATCGTTTTCAGTTGGTAAATATGAAGATTGGATCTCTCTAAGTGATCATATGCCTTTAATAGCAGAATTAGAATGAATTAATTCTTGTGTTGGAATTTTTCATATGGAAGTCTTGCAGTATCTTCTTTTTAATCGTGTAGCTTCTCTTTTGACCTGTCCTCTCTTTTGATTTGTTCTCTCTTTTTATCTGTGTAAGGCCGCTCTCCTGCGTCGAGCGTGACAAAAAAGACTCAGTATGGCGAATAAGGCTATACGGGTAGAGTGATCTGGAATTTAGTTATCTTGACCAAAATAACTGCTATAGCCTACAAGAAAGACCAAAATAAGGCTATTACGGTTGTTTTGTCTTACTTTTTCTCTTTTCCCTTTTTTACTTTGTTTTTTACTTTTTCATTTTTTCGGTTCAAATAAAATTGTTTATTCTCTTCTTTGATTTTTTTGACTTTAATTCAAAGCTTTTTAGTACTTAATGACTATATCAATAGACTTGCGGTACGCTGCCTATCAAATTGAAAAATTAAACAAAAAAGTGCATAAAACAGATCCAATACAATTATTATCACTGAGTAAGGACTATGAACTTAAAATCAATAATTGTAATTGCTTTTATTATTTCAGCTGTTTTATTAGCTGGAAGAGTGTCTCCAGCAATGAACTTTGAGCAATACAGGGAAGGAAAGTATATCCATGTCGATAATATAGTAATGGAATTTAGTGGAGCAAATGCAACAGTTGATGTCGAATATCATCTATCACCTTTAGCCAATGCATACATATTCCTTTTTGGCTCTAAGCATCTGGAACCAAAAATTAAGGAGATCTTTTTGAAATTTCCAGAAGTAAAAATACGGGAGATAGGGCTTGAAAGTGCTACACTCCAATTAACAAATATTTCTTGGAAATATGGTAATGACTATATGCATAACTCTACAAAATTAGGGCTGCAGCCGGACATCCTCACTGTTGTTTTTCCTTATAACCAGGGCACTAGAAAACTACAAAATCCAGATTCAACTTTAAGCGTTTTTTATCCGGACCATCCTGAAAATCAGAAAAACACCACTAAAAAATCAAATCGTTAATCAAGCTTCAAAGTATTAGCATGATCTACAAATCTGTAAATCTACAAATCTGTATATTTATAAATCCATAAATCTAAAGATAATTGACAATAAGCACTATATTCCCATTATTGTCTACTTATGGCTTATTCTTCAAGTTTAAAGTTCCAGGTATCTTCTATATTTTCTATATTTTCTGTATTTTCTGTTGTACTATTTCTGACTTATTCCCACTCTAAAAACAGCCTGGCTTTTAAGATTTCCTCCATTTCGATGCTTTCCAGGATTTCAAAAGCGAGGTTTGCCGTGAATTCGTTTTCCGAGTCAAGTAAAGTCTGCAAACATTGTCTGTCCTCTTCAGTACAGATCTTTTTGAGAGCCCCGGCAGCTTCGGCTTTTACGAAGCGATTCCAGTCATACAGGCTGTTGATCAGGGGTTCGATGGCTTTTTTCGTCTTTATTCGGCCTAGGGCTTTTGCAGCAGCCAGCCGCGTGAAATCATCCGTATCCGTAAGGGCGGAAATAAGGTGATAGACTGCGTTTTCAGCTTTAATCCGGCCAAGAGCTTCGGCTGCCCCTGATCTTCCTTCATTATTTTTGTCCATTAGCGCATCAATAAGAGGTTCTATGGTCCGTCTGGACTTTATTTTTCCAAGCGCTTTTGCAGCTTCTTCTCTTACGGAGCCACTGTTGTCAAAAACCAGAATATCTATCAGAGGCTGTAGGGCTTCTTTTGACCTTATCCGGCCTAGGGCATTGGCTGCAAATCGGCGCACGGTTGCATCTCTGGACTTTAGGGCACTGACCAGTGGAGGGATAGCTTTTTCACAATCAAAAAGTCCCAGGGACTCGGCTGCAAGCCTCCTGACCTCATCATCTTCATTATCCAGGGCGCTGATCAGGGATTCAAACGCTCTTTCACGCCTGCTTTCGGATAGACTTTGCAGGGCTTTTGCGGTTTCCTTTCGCACAAACTTATCTTTGTCCTTCAGGGCATTATCAGTAAAATCAAAGATTCGGTCCGATATGCAGTCCGGAACTCCATCCAGATTTATCTGGCCAAGAGCTCTTACTGCCCCTTGCCTTGTAAGAGGGTCTTCGGACTTGAAAATACGAATAAGTGGTTCAAGAACTTTTTCCGATTCAAGCTGTCCGAGCGCATTTGCAGCTTCCTTCCTGACAAAACGGTTTTCATCCCCCAATGCAAAAAGCAGCGGAGCAATAGCTTTCCGGACTTTTATCATTCCCAGAGCTTTTGCGGCTTCCAGTCTGACTAAATGGCTGTCGTCGTGGAGTTTATTTATCAGGGTTTTAGCAGTTTTTTCAGACTTTATTTCTCCAAGGGATTCTACTGCTGTTTTTCTTACAAATTCATCCTCATCCGAAAGTGCGGAAACAAGTGGGTCAAGAGTTTTTTCTGACCCTACAACCCCAAGCCCTTTTGCAGCTTCCCTTCGAACAAAGCGGCTTTTATCCCCAAGCATATCGATAAATGTGCCTGAAGTTTTGTCAGATTTGATTTCTCCAAGCGCTTTTGTAGCAATCCAGCGCACAAACTCATCTTTATCTTCAAGTGCATCTACAAACGGTTCAACAGCCTTTTCCGATCTCATTCGGCCCAGGGCTTCGGCTGCTCCCAACCTGACAAGTTTATCTTCTTCCTGAAATGCTTTTATAAGAGCTTCTGCTACTTGCCTGGAATTTGTTCTTCCAAGAGCCCCTACGGCTCCAATTCGAACAAAGTCATCGTTGGCCCCAAGTGCTGAAATAAGGACTTCCATAGCTTTTTCCGATCCTGTCTGCATTAGTGCATCTGCAGCCTCTAGTCGGACAGCTCGATTCTTATCTTTGAATGTGTCCCTGAGCAATTCGATTGCTCTTTCGGATCCTATTAAGCCAAGAGACTTTACAGCTTCTATCCGCACAGAATAATCTTCGTCTCCAATTGCAGCCTCAAGGGGAACAAGTGCCATCTCTGACCTGGTTTCCCCAAGCACTTTCGTAGTTTCTCTTTTTACTCTTATATCTTTATCCTTAAGTGCTCCAATATTGGCCTTGATCCCACAGGCTCCGAGTCTTCCAAGGCTTTGAATAGCTCTTACTTTTTCTACAGTATACCTGCTGTCAAGTTTCCTGGCAAGTAAAGTACATAGTTTTCCTTTTGTTTCGGGGCTGGCTCTCAAAGCGCACTTTGAAGCCAGATATAAGTTTTCGCTTGAAACAATCGAATTTACAAGTTCTTCTCCTGATTCCAGTAAATCCGAAGTGAGCATTATCACATTCTCCCATCTCGGGTTTATGAAGGCTTTTGAAGTATCCATACCGTTTTCAAAGTATGTTTTCAGTTTTAAAGCCGCAAAATATTCCTGAAAAGCTCGATCTATTCCGAACCTTACTTCGGACCTCGTTCTTATCAGGAGTCCAAGCCTTAGGCAGGCCTGAAGGAATTTCTTTGCTCTTACTCTATCAGACCTGCTGTATTCTGTAGTCTTTCCAGATCTTCTGGATTTTATGTATGCTTCTGCTACTTCAAGGGCACAGCTATACTTACATGAAATCTTATTCCTACACTGGAGTTTGAAGGCCAAGTTCATCAGGAAATCTTCAATTTCTACTGTTTCGGTATTCAGCTCCTGAGGGCCTATTCTTCCTTTACTTGGTTCCTGAGAGTTTATTCTCTCTTTAATCAGCTCCTGAGCGTCTTTTCTTTCTGTACTCAGGTCTTGAGAGTCTATTATTTCTGTACTTAGTTCCTGAGGGCCTGTTCTTTCTGTAATTAGCTCCTGAGGGTCTGTTCTTTCTGTACTTAGTTCTTGAGAGTTTGTTTTTTCTTTACTCAGCTCTTGAGAGCCTGTTCTTTCTGTACTTTGTTTCTGAGAATCTGTTCTCTCACATGTTATTGTTTCAGAGTCTGTTCTCTCGAAACACATCTTTGGAGGCAGTTGGTTCTGGGATCTAAAATACTCCTCTCTTTTCCTGTAATCCTTAAAAAGTTCCGAAACAAAAGCCTGATATATTTCTGCCCGGCTGGAAGGAATAGAATCACAAGAGGTAAAGTGCTGGATATCTTCCTGTTTTCCTCTTCTTCCCATGTGCGCAGTTGAAAGTTTGATCCAGAGGCAAAGCAGCAGAGGGTTCTTGAGAATAGGTTTTGACTGAGTCTCCTCCAGGATTCTGGCTTTTAAAAGCTTCACCTGTCTCTTATTTGAAACATTTTTTTCTATAAACAGCCTGACTTTTTCATCGGTCAACTTCTCAAGTTCGGAGAGTGCAAATGTACTTTTTAAGCTATCAGAAGGCTCGGGTCTTGAAGCAATAACATATCTACAGGTTTCATACTCGGAAATAAAATCGGATATTTCATCAAAGGGAGAGAATTTTTCAGAAGGTGTGAGCAGGTCAAGTCCATCCAGTAACAACAAAGCTTTTCCTTCAATCAGTTTCTTAAAATCCGTCTCAGAAATGCCTTTTTTCGTTACCTGTGCTTTTAAGTAATTATAAAAAGAACCTTTAACATATGAACCAAGCTCTATATATATCGGAACAAACTCCTCTCTTTTCAGAATATATTCCCTGGCATAGACAGTTCTCAACCACTTAAGGGTGCTTGTTTTTCCCGAACTTGCTTCCCCGTAAATTATCAGGTGCCTTTCTTTTTCCACGATCTGTGAGATCTTGAAGTCGTAAGCAAGGGAAACCCTTTCTTCGAATAGCCTGCGCGTAATTGGCAATATTTCTCTGGCCGATAATTCTACGTAGTTACAGACTTTATCTCTATCTTCCAGTATTACATTTTTCAGGTACGTTTCCAGGTTCACGTTTGAGTTACCCTCAGTTACGGACTCAGACATAACGGCCCCCCCCACAATCTATAAACGGTGTTTCTATAAATGGTGTTTCCTTTCCAGATTTTATTCTTTTTGTCAGGGGACCTTTTTTAGGTTTACTGTTTTCGTATGTATTTTCAATATGTATCCCGGACTTTTTCCACAACTTTCTTGTTATATGCATTTACGATGTCGCTTCGGGTAATAAGACCGAGGAGTCTGGTTTTATCCTCTCTGTCCACAACAGGAAGCCTACCTATTTGCTTTGAAGCAAAGCGTTTGAGGACCGCATCCAGGGTTTCATCAGGGTAGGCAACTTCCAAAAACTCGTGCTTCTTAAACCCTTTCGTGTCTTCCTTTTTTTGAAAAGAAGGTAAGTTTCAGGTTTATTTTCACCTGAATATTTTTCACTCGAAGGATTTCAATCATTTATTTAAAGGTATCATTATATTATATTATACAATGAGCTCGTCCCAAAACCAATTTCTTTCCCAATATATTATACTATTTTCATGTTAGAAATTAGAGCAATTATTCAAAATTCAAGGTTTTGGGATAGGCTCAATATATACCCAGACATTAGCCTGTGAAAATCGGAGGTCCTTTTTTCGATTTATTACAAGGGAGCGCAGAGGGTCACGAATACCCCAACCTTTAGGTTGGGGAT
>NZ_LMVP01000539.1 GCF_002287235.1 Methanosarcina spelaei | reverse complement strand
CGCCCTGGGTGCTGAACTGTTTGAGTTTATTAAAATAAAATTCTCCACTTGCGACCTTTGGAGGCATTTCGCCAAGGCCCATTGCGCCGGCCCCACCTTTGCACATCTGGTCTTCACCAAGGGTATAAAACTCCTCACCTGTTCTTCTGACTCTGTCTACCAGCTGGCAGTGCCTCATAGCCTCATCTACTTTTTTCATTCCCTCAGGAACTTCTTCTCCTTTAGGAATTAATTTTACTGCAACAGGAGAGGTAGTCAGTTTCAGGCAGTCTACAAGTTCTTGCCCATATTTATTTATCTCTTTTACATCCATATTTTCAACTCCGATTTTCAGATTATTTTGAATAATTTTCTTATCGGACTTTATCAGTCACTGTATCTCTCTCACAAATAGTGTTTTTGTTTTCTTTTCTGCCAAAGCTCTTTGTGGTACGTATTATCCATTGACTATGCAGGATAAGATGGACAACTATAAGAAAAACTATCAAGATTCCTGCTCTGCTATGTATCCAAATCCAGTTAGCTTTCGTTAATCCCATATATACTACATAACGTCCTCTTGGAATTCCTGAAGGTATTAAAAAGTACATAACTAAACCTGTACCTGCAACAGCAAAAAATAGAGTTGTCAGAATAAGGTCTATTAAGTAATTAGTTTTTAGTCGGTTTACAGTTTCACCTCTTTCAGATGTTCCGATCCAACCATTATTAATTAATTCATTTAGTGATGAGAGCAATTACAGGTGCCGTTCATAGATAGTTCTTGCAGTAACCCATTATTATAGTCATCAACTGCGTTGGAAACCTTACCCGTTATTCCTGCAAATACTTTGATATTCTTTTCTGCCAGTGACATCAGTGGTCTCCCACCGATACCCGCAACAAGCACAGCATTGACATTATGTGATTCTAATATTTTTGATGGAGCAGCGCAATTGTGTTCAATTTCAGGAGACAGGTTACTTATTGTTTTAACACTCTCAATGTTTTTATCGCTTACATCCACGATGGTAAAATATTCGCATGAGCCATAATGAAAACAAACGTCAGATTCCAGTCCACTTTCATTCATTGATGGTATAGCAATTTTTGTCACTTTTCACACTTCCTGCTTTAACATTTACCGCTGCTGCCTTTAACTTGCTTCTGGGGCAGCAGTATTCGTTCTCAATGATTTTTATTCTCTTCCGTTGCCGCCGATTGGATACACGATTTCGGAACCGCACTTCGGACAGCTAGCTGGGCGCTCGGTATCACACTTTAATTCCCATCTATATTCACACCCGCTACAGAGAAACTCAACTTTGCACTCTCCATTACTTATATACTCTCCGGAGATCTCTATTGCTTTGCCATTGACAAGGGCCTCAGTCACTTTCTGTCGGGCCTTTTGCAAATCATTCCAGAAAGTTTTTCTGGAGATACCCATCATATCTGCGGCCTCGTTTTGGTCAACATGAACGAGATCGCAAAGGCGGATGGCTTCAAGTTCTCCTATGGATAAGTTAATAATTTCGAGATCGCAGAGAGAAACCTTCCTGGGTTTATAATATGTAGCTTTTGGAAGGCACGATACCCTGCGCTTAACTCTATTTACCATCAAATTACTCATATGAGATTTATTATATATAACTTACTAATTTCTACAGTTCATTTAGAACCTATCCGAAAAATCCTGCTGTTCCAAATGTTATTCATGTATAAGCGAAATGAAGCATAGTAAAGTAATTCTCAGTTTCTTTCTATGTTTTATAAGGAGATTAGTAATACCCTAATAGTTGTTTTTTGTTTTAGTTTAGAGTCTTACAGCAATATTCGTTATGTAAAATAGACATAACTGTAATTTTAGTAATGTTTATCTGCACCCTGAGTTCCGCAGTATTTTTTTGGAAATTTTTATTTCCTCCACCGGCGTTTTCTAACTGATCTCAAATGATTATTGTTTGAAATTTAGTATAATTGGAAAAATTGAAGCTGTTGTTTTTTGTATCTAAGTACCGCATCTTGCTATTTTTATCTCATTCACCTAAATTCAATAAACTAGTGCTAAATTTAAAATCGCTAGCAAGAAGCCTCGTAAATATGTCCCAATTTACTGCAAAAAATAGGCTGAAGAATCTATAACCTCCTAAATACAAAGTTATATATAATATATAATGGGAAATAGGTTACCGGCTTCCTATACGTATGTCGTGAAAACAATCAGTCAACTACGAAAACGAATAAATTTTCTAGAAAGCGTGTTCAAAAGCGTTTTCCCAGTTTCTTCCTGTAAGAATATATATTTATATCATTATGTTCATGCAAACATAACAACTAACCTATAGAAGTCTGTCAGGTATTACTATGCGTGGAAAAATAGGTACAATACTACTACTCTCTATTCTGGTTCTGGCTGTAGCATCCTGTGGGTGTGCAGAAAATACGAATCATCAGGCTGTCCAGAACTCAAGCACAATACAGATAACCGATATGTTGGGCAGGCAGTTAACTGTGCCGGCGGAAGTCTCTTCAGTTGTAGCCACTTCTCCGCCATCAACTATTCTCGTGTATATGCTTGCTCCGGACAAACTTGCAGGATGGAATTTTAAAAATAATTTTACTCAACCTTTTATGGCTGAAAATTACTCAAACTTGCCTGTAATAGGGGGCTGGTTCGGAACACAGACCGGAAATTATGAAACTATAATCAACATGCATCCTGATATCGTAATTGAAGGATATACTACTGATGGGGAAATCCATGAGGCTATAGAGCGCAGACAGGAAAACTTTGGAAACATTCCTGTAGTAGCTGTTAATGACTCCATTATCTTCGTTAACAAATCTGACCCTACTATACAATATGTGGGTAAACTTCTTAATTGTGAAGACCGGGCACAAAAACTGATTGATTTCCGCAGTTCAATCCTTAACGAGATCAATAACACTATAAAAGATATTCCCGAGGACCAGAAAGTACGCGTTTATTATGCCGAAGGTCCAAAGGGGCTGATGACTGACCCTTCGGGTTCTCAACATTCTCAAGTTATTGATATATGCGGTGGTGTTAATGTTGCAGACTGCAAGCTTACTCCAGGGAATGGCATGACGCAGGTCTCAATTGAGCAGGTTATAAACTGGAATCCTCAGGTAATTATCACTTCAAATCCACAGTTCTATTCGACGGTTTACTCTGATTCTCTCTGGTCAAGCATAGATGCTGTGAAAAACAAAAGAGTATACCTTGCTCCTCAGAATCCTTTCTGCTGGATTGACAGGCCACAGGGCCCTCACCTTATCATAGGGACTGCCTGGGCCGCAAAAATGCTGTATCCGGACCGGTTTGCAAATATGGATCTACCCAAGCTGACCCGTGAATTCTACTCGGAGTTCTTCCACTATGATCTCACGGATAAAGAACTGGATACTCTACTTAATCCTTCAGCAGAGGTTAAGACGTGAACGAGAAGGATAAATCTCCGGGCTTTCCCTATATTGCAGAGAACATCTTTGCCCCCATCTACCCTGTAATAGCTGCTAATATCGTCAAAAAAAGCGGGATAGAGAAAGGTATATGCCTTGACCTGGGGTGCGGTATAGCATCCCTGGGAATCGCTGTTGCGGAAATAACGGATATGCAGGTATATGGTATCGATATTTCAACTGAGATGTGCAGGCTTTCAAGAAAGAAAGCCTTCCGTCACTATCTTTCAGGTAAAGTTGCTCCTGTGCAGTCCGATGTACATCTGCTCCCTTTAAGGAACAATTGTGCAGATCTTATAGTAAGCCGGGGTTCCGTATTTTTTTGGAATGATCTGCCTGTGGCCTTTAAGGAAATTGCTCGTGTTCTTGCTCCGGGTGGGCAGGCATGGGTAGGAGGTGGCTTTGGCACAAAAGAGTTGAGAGAACAGGTTTCTGAAAAAATGGTTGAAATAGATCCTGACTGGCATGCAAGTTCAAAAGAACGCCTCAGTCCTAAAAACCTTCAGGCTATAGAGGAAGCTGGGAAACAGACAAAAATCCCCTATCATGTAGTTCAGGATGAATCGGGGTTCTGGATGGTACTAAGCAAGGAAGGTTGAAAAATGAAATGCAATGTGTGTGAATTCAGGTGTAAAATCGACGAATACAGCAGGGGAAGGTGCGGGAACTACATATGTGCTGGCGGTAATATCATCCAGGACCCTGATATCGGATATCTTGGAGCATATCCTGTTTCTATAGAAACCATTCCTTTACTTCATTACTATCCTTCAGGTAAATTCCTTCAGGTTTTCAGTACTGGATGCAATTTCCAGTGTTCAGGCTGTGTGGCTCGACTGTTAGCTTCAGGGAAATCGCTTGACCTTCCTGCACTTATCCCGTCTCAGGTAGTGGAAAAAGCAGTGCAGCAGGAGTGCCTGGGTGTAGTCTCCACACTCAATGAGCCTGCTGCAAACTATTATCTTTTCAGGGACCTTGCGGTGCAGGCAAAAGAAAAAGGTTTACTTGCAGGCTGTTCCACAAACTGCTATTTCACAGACGAGACACTGGAAGAACTTGGAAAGCTTGTAGATTTCATGAATATTGGAATTAAGGGTTATTCTGATAAGAGCTACATAAGCTGCGGAGTCCCGTCCTCAGCCCCTGTTTTCCGCAACATATCCAGGCTTTTCGACATGGGTGTACATGTTGAAACTTCGATCGTTTACTCAAGGGGAAATGAAGACGATGTGATAAAAGTTGTAAAAGCGTTGTCTAATATCTCTTCCACCATTCCGGTTCAGGTCATGAGGTTCATTCCTTTTGGGGATGCCCCAATTGAGCTTGAACCCTCTATCGGAGAGACTGAGAGCCTGTGTGCTGCTCTGCGTAAACATATGGACTATGTTTATCTCTTCAATTCTCCAGGTACGGAATTGTCAAACACGTACTGTCCTGAATGCGGCAGCCTTCTTGCAGAAAGGGAATTTTACGGGCCCATGGGTTCCAGGCTTCTAAAACCCTGGACAAATTACACCTGTAATTGCGGTAAGGATACCCCGGTTAAAGGGATAACTGCGAATGAAAGTTTCAATGAGGAAGGTTTCATGGGCGGTTACAGGATAAGTCGAGCTTTCAGTATGGTCCATGCAGTACTTACATGCCTGGGAATACTGGACGACAACAGGTTAATTGAAATATGGGGAAAAGTCTCCAATCCCGAAGCCCTGAATCAAATACATCATATGGTACAGCAGCCGTACTCCTATCTTGAATTTATCAGGCTTATTGCTGAGAAGGCAAATGTGCCGGATAAAGGTGAAGAACTTATTTCTTTTATTCATAAACGTCTGGAACTTGTCAAATCGCTTGCAGTGGAAAATAGCGGTCATAAAGTGTATTATTGTATGGGCTCTCCTCTTTTTGCTCTAAACGCCGGGAGAATGGAGAACAACCTTGTGACATTTTCCGGGGGAGTTAGCATCAATAAACAGCTTCAAAAAGAAGGCAAACCGGGTGTAAATGTTTCTCCCTCTTTTATAAATGAGCAGAATCCCATGACAATTTTTATCTCAGGTTTTCTTTCTCGCCCTCTCGATGAGTTTTATGACCTGTGCCAGCAATATGGCATATCTGCAGATGCAGTAAAAAAGCATCGTGTCTATGAAGTTCCTCCATCCTGGGATTTCGGGAACCCTCGCTGGATACTGGGACTCATGTACATATCAGACAAACTGAACCCCGAAAACTCAACAATTGACATGAATAAGGAAGCAGATGAGTTTTATCTACGGTTTTACGGTATACCTTTTGAGGAAGCAAAGCCTAACAGGTCATTTCACAGACCCTCTTCCGGCATATGGCCCATGCATGTGATGAGGGATACTCATGTTTGATTACAAGTTTAATCGCACTACTCTGGTGTATCTATTACCTATCGCATTACTCATAATCTCCCTTTTTGTCGGAAGATACCAAACTCCACTATCGGCAGTTGTGGATGAGAGCATTAGCACTTTTTCATCCTTTTTTTTCGGCACTCCTGCTTCAATTTCCACTCAACACACAGTACTATTCAATGTAAGGTTACCAAGGATACTTGCAGCTTTACTGGTAGGTGCAGCTCTTTCCATATCTGGAGCCTCTTTCCAGGGAATCTTTCGTAATCCTCTTGTGTCTCCTTATATCCTTGGAGTAGGTTCAGGGGCTGGTTTCGGAGCATGCCTTGCAATATTGCTCTGGAACAATTATCTGATTATACAGTTGATGGCTTTTGCTTTCGGACTCCTTGCGATGTTTATTGCTATAAGTATGGGTAAAGTCAGCAAAGGTACTGGAACTCTGGTATTCGTGCTTTCGGGAATTATTGTGAGCTCTATTTTCACGGCTCTTACGTCGCTGGCAAAGTATGTAGCAGATCCTTATGATCAACTTCCTGCGATAGTATTCTGGCTTATGGGAAGTCTTGCCACTGTCAGGTACGGTGATCTGCTCTACATATTATTGCCTATATTTATTGGGACTCTAGTATTGTTTCTTTTCAGGTGGCGTATCAACATTTTGTCCCTGGGCGACGAGGAAGCTAAAGCTCTTGGAATGGACGTGGAAAAAATGCGGCTGGTCATTATTGTTTGTGCGACCCTTGTAACTTCAGCAGCAGTCAGTGTCAGCGGTGTCATTGGTTGGGTCGGACTGGTTGTGCCCCATATATCAAGAATGATCGTTGGTCCCAATTATAGCCGTCTCTTACCTATGAGCATGGTTATCGGAGCATCGTTTATGCTGGTCGTGGATGACCTTTCAAGGACTATTGTAGCTACAGAAATTCCCCTGGGAATTCTCACTTCGCTGGTAGGAGCTCCGGTGTTTGCATACCTTATCAAGAAGGGGCGTATGGGATGGAACTGATGCTGGAAGTAAAGTCCCTTGCTTTCTCTTATGGAAACAGGCCAATATTTGAAAATGTATCTTTTTCGCTGAAAAAAGGTGAAATCATGTGCATTTTGGGTCCAAACGGGGCAGGAAAATCTACACTTATCAAATGTATTGCGGGAATTCTCAAACCCGATAACGGGTCTGTCTTTATTCAGGGAAAGGATACAGTTTCTCTCGGAGTAAGAGGAATTGCCAGGAATATAGGTTATGTACCTCAGCAAAATGAAGTGGTTTTTCCGTTTACTGTGCTGGATTTTGTGGTCATGGGCCGTGCTCCTCATCTTTCCATGTTCGCATCTCCTGGTGCAGAGGATATTAAACTTGCAAAAGAATCACTAGCAATGGTGGGAATTTCCGATCTTGCAGAAAGACCGGTTGCTAAGCTCAGTGGGGGACAGAGTCAAATGGTGCTTATTGCCAGGGCTCTTGTCCAGAAGCCTGCTCTACTTTTGCTTGACGAGCCAACTTCTCACCTTGATTTTGGCAACCAGATCCTTGTGCTGGAAACTGTCCAAAAATTGGCTTCACTTGGAATGTCCATTGTTATGAATACACATATGCCCGATCATGCTTTTTTGTTAGGTGACAGAGCTGCAGCATTGTCTGGAGGTAGACTGGTTGCAGTAGGAAAAGTCGAAACCGTTGTAACCAGTAAGATGATGTCTTCAGTCTATGGCGTAAATGTAGCTATCAGGGAAATTGAAGATATGAAAAGGAAAGTGTGTTTACCCTTAAGAAGATAAACAAAATATAATATAAATATTAATACATATATAAATATACCTTAAATATAAATATAAATATAAATATAAATATAAATATAAAACTAAAAATAAAAAAAATCTAAAAAAGGTGACATAAAACAGATCCATAAAAATGCAGCCTGAAGAGAAAAAAGGCAGAAGGAAAGAGGCAGGATCTTATCTACTCATCTTATTATTTCTACTCATCTTATTATTTCTACTCATCTTATTATTTCTACTCATCTTATTATTTCTACTCATCTTATTATTTTTAATATTTAAAAGTTTAATAATTTAAGGTCGCCAGAAAAGGTTTCATCTTTGAAGCTAATAAATAACAGGTTTTCTGATCTTACTATTCCATTTGGGGATGCTTTCTATGGACAACTCAAGACCTTATTTCAATCCTGAAATCGAAACCATGGCCAGGGAAGAATTGGATGCTCTCATAGAGGAGCGAGTACGGTACACGGTAAAATATGCGGCAGAACATTCTCCTTTTTACAGAAAATGGTTTGAAAAGCAGGGCGTGGATCCGGCTGAGATTAAAACCCATGAGGACCTTCTGGACCTTCCCATAATCTCGGGAAACACTATCCGCGAAAACCAACCTCCGGAAATGAACGAATTCATGTTCAGGAGTGTGGGATGGGAGGATGTTTTCACAGTTCATGAGACTAGCGGAACCAGCGGAAACCCAAAGAGTTTTTTCCTTACATGGGAAGACTGGGAACGGTATTCGGAAAAGTACTCACGTATTTTCAGGTCACAGGGCTTCGGTCCTGGAGACAGGGTTGTTGTCTGTGCTTCTTATGGGATGAATATAGGGGCAAACACAATGACCCTTGCGGCCAGGCAGCTTGGTATGAGTATTATTCCTGAGGGTAAATGCACGTTTCCCCTGCGTGTTATCGAAGCTTACAGGCCTACAGGTATAGTAGGCAGTGTATTCAAACTACTTAGCCTCGCCAGAAGGTTACAGGCAGAAGGTATTGACCCTCGGGAGTCAGGCGTAGATAAACTTGTCGTGGGAGGAGAATCCTTTGCTGAAGAGTCAAGGAGCTACCTTTCAGAAATCTGGGGCTGTCCCGTTTATAACACCTATGGGAGCACGGAAGGTACGATGTGCGGTGAGTGTGATGAGGTATCAGGGTTGCACGTGCCTGAAGACCTTGTCCACGTTGATATTTACGATCCCCATCTAGAGAATTATGTACCTGACGGAGAATGCGGAAGGGTTATCCTGAGCACACTGCTGCCTGTTGGGGCAAAAGCAGGAAACCTTCTTTTAAACTATGATACCGAAGACACAACTGTGGTGCTCACGCGCAAACAGTGTCCCTGCGGAAGGACGCATATGAAAATTATGACTCCTCAGCGGGAGGCTGAAACTGTGTGGGTAGAAGGAGCTCCCTTTAACCGTGTAGATGTGGAAAGAGGCGTTTTTCAGCGCGAAAACATGGACTACCTAACCGGAGAATATGAGGCTTTTCTTTATGGCGAAGAGGATGAGGGAGAAACCGTACTCAGGGTAAGTATGGAATGTGAAAGTCCTGAGGTGTGCGACCGGGATCTTATAAAGGAGAACTTTCTTCGTACTTTTCTTAAATATAAGCCTCCGCTTTCCAGGGCTTATGCGGAAGGCACTTTCAAAATAATATTCAATTTCACAGGCCCTATGGGTCTCGAATTTAACAGAATAAAAGGCAGGCCTAAAAGGCTTGTGGACAGGCGATAGAGATAATAAGAAAAGATCGGGACATAAAAAAATACCAAAATTATTCAAAAAATGTAAATCCACTTAAAAAGTTTCGAGAAAATTCAAAAAACGCTAAGATAATTCCGAAAATGTTGAAATGTTAGTGGCGAGAAAGTGCGCTTATCTGGAAAATATACTCGTGCCTGGTATCGATCTTACATATAATTTTCTTAAATTTTATTAAAAAACAATCTGTTTAAAATTTCTTCTACACTTATTTTATTTTTATATTTTCTTTTATATATTGTCAAGTTAATCGAAAATTGGTTTAATGATGTCGTTTTCTCCTTTGCAAATAGAATTTGCCACGTATTGATGAACTCAGATGAAGTACAATCAACGGCTATAACTGAAAATTAACTGAAAATTAACTGAAAAATAACTGAAAATTAACTGAAAATTAACTGAAAAAATAATTCGAAATAAATTTGCCTTTCAACTAATACTAATAGTTATTAATATTGTTTTCTTCAGACTTAATAATTACTTTTTCCAAAATAAAAAAACCTATATATTTTTTGGTTAGTAGACGTAAACTATTCCCAAAGATTAATATTAGTAAAGAACGAATATTTGTTAGAAACTCTTTTATATTAGTGGCTATGTGAAAAAAACATATATAGTGCTACGTGTAATATACTAAAGTATTAACTAGTAAACAAATCCAAGATTATCCGGTGATATTATGGAAACAGAACTTATGAGGATAGGAGTTTCCCTTCCAGACACCCTTTTGGGTAAATTTGATGAGATTATCGAAAAAAGAGGTTATTCTTCTCGTTCCGAAGGCATAAGAGATGCTATTAGAAGCTACATTTCTTATTACGAATGGATGGGTGACATTAAGGGCTACCGTGTCGGGACCGTTTCGGTTATTTATGACCATACAAAAAGAGGTCTCTCGAATGCCCTTGCAGATATTCAGCATCACTACTCTCACCTGATAAAATCATCAGTGCATATACACCTTGATCATGACAATTGCTTTGAAGTAATTGTTCTCGATGGGGAAGGTGAAGAAATTAAGGAGCTTGCCGAAGCTATAATGGCCCTAAAAGGGGTAAAATTCTCAAAGCTTACTACTGTAGCATCAAACGAACAAATCTGATCTTCTCTAAGTGTTTGTTTTGAACAGTCATGAGAAGGTAAGAATGGAGTAAAGAAAAGACACAAAAGAAAAAATTCTAAAGAAATGATTCAAAAGAAAAAATTCTAAAGAAATGATTCAAAAGAAATGATTCAAAAGAAAATATTCTAAAGAAAAGACTCAAAAGAAAAGATTTCTAGAGGGAAAACACTTCACTTCAAAGAGAATAAACTCCTCTTGACTTTTATATTTATACCTTTTCGAAGTGTTTTTCAATATGCTTTAGGAGCAGGTTTCCGAACTTTGTGAGTTCATAAACCTGAAAACTCCGTTCTCTTTGTGAGTTTACCAGGCCTGCTTCTTTTAATAGTTTAAGATGGTACGAAAGGGCTGAATGCTGCTGGTCTGTGCAGTTAACAAGGACACAGACACAGAGACTCTGGACTTCAAGAGCTTTGAGAATCCTCAGGCGGGTCGGATCTGAAAGAACCTTAAGCAGATTAACGATTTCTTCCACATCCTCGTTCATTGCCGCATTCACAGCATCAAGTACATCTTCCGGTAGACAATATGCATCCTTTACTTTGATTAATTTTTTTTCAGACATTTCTTCCACTTAACTATCAGTTCGAGTAAAGCATGTGGTTATTATTTTTAATTCTTTGTATTAATGCTTCGGTTATTTCTTTAACTCTTTGACTTATATATCAGGTCTGATTTTAACTATTCTGTTTACCTTGCTTACTTTGTTTACTCAGCGAATCCTGGCTATGCCCTGTTCACTCTTTCTGCTGCATATTCTGTTTACTCTGTTTATTCTGTTTACTTTGTTTACTCTATTTATTATTTTGAGTATCCTGTTTTATCCTTTTAAAATATCCTTCTCAGTACAAAGCACTTCTCTCCACCTGAGTCCAAGTTCCGAGAGAGCAAAACCGCCCCCTATCAAAGTAATTGAATTTTTTATAATATGATCGAGCACAGCAACCGTAAATCCTATTTCCGGGCTTATTCCCCCAATCCCGAAGACTGCAGTAAGGGCAACTTCATATGTTCCTATAGCTCCAGGTGTTATTGGAAAG
Organism: Methanosarcina spelaei; assembly: GCF_002287235.1. GTDB lineage: Archaea > Halobacteriota > Methanosarcinia > Methanosarcinales > Methanosarcinaceae > Methanosarcina > Methanosarcina spelaei. The sequence goes on along the minus strand of NZ_LMVP01000539.1, from coordinate 8,188 downwards.
ATTTTTGCAATATTTCCAAGGGCTACAGCCAGGAAAATCAGTGATATCATATATATGGACGAGACACTTTCCCCGACTGCCGGAAATGATTTAAAAACAAAGAAACAGGTGAATATATCTGTTCCCCATATAAGAAGAGACGATGCAGTCACAGCCAGAAATGAGCTTGGATGTACGGCAACGATACTTATCTGACGAAGAAAAGTAGATGCAAAGCCGTTTATCTTTCCAGAAAGACCTTTCTGGAAATTTTTCGTTTCCAATATTTTTGTATTGGCACTTTCTCGGAAAGACACAATAAACAGAATTAAAAAGAAGATCATTACTGAAAGTCCGGACAGCTTTATCAGGGAGTTCATCCACGGTGCGAGTTCAAAATGGGAAGCAGCCCCTGAAGATGCAAGTACTGCTATAGAAGTAATTGCAACTACATCGAATACTCTTTCTACAGTTAGTGAGGAAAAACTAGTTGTAAAGTCAAGGTCTTTGCTTTTTTTCAGGATATACATCCTGCTCAGGTCTCCTATCCGTGCCGGAAGAATTACATTTGCGGATTGGCTGATAAAAATGCTGCCTGTAAGAAATCCAATTCCGTATTGATTTCCAAGCCTGTTAAGGATCTGCTGAAAGCGTACTCCTCTTAAAGGCCAGGAAGCACAGTATACCAGAACAGCTATAATCAAAGTCCTGAGGGACGCCTGCTTCATGTTTTCCAGAATATCGGATGCGCCAAGGAAGGTTGCAACAAGTGTAAGGATCAGAATTGCGAGAGTAGCTGTTAAAAAGACTTTTCCTTTTCCTGAAACTCCGAGTGGGGATGAAAGTTCCCGCCAGAGACGAAATATCTCAGACCCCATTCCTTTAACATCTTTTGCCAGATTAACCTTACTTGACTCTCCATGCCTCCAGTAAACCGGAAACTCTATTACTTTATATCCTTTATGCTGGGCTCTTACGAGTACTTCGGTATCCCAGAACCAGTGTTCATTCTCGATCTCATCAAGAAGCTCAAAGAGAGCTTCTCTCCTGAAAGCCTTAAAACCACACTGGTGGTCACAGAGCTTTGAATTTAGAAAAAGTCTCACCAGAAAATTATATCCTCTGCTTGCAAACTCCCGCTTAAAAGGCCTTTTTGCATCACTATCGGGCATCATTCTTGAGCCTGTAGCAAAATCATAATCATCTGTGCTCACAGCCTTGATCAGTTTTTCCAGGTACTTCATATCTGTCGCAAGGTCCACATCAATATAGCAGAGGACTTCTCCTGAAGCGACTTTAAAAGCCCGGTTAAGAGCTTTTCCCCGGCCCTGCCGTTTATCCGAGTGCAGGTGGACAACATAAGCGTGCTGTTCCGAGAGTCTGGAAGCTATCCGGTCCGTACCGTCCGTGCTGCCGTCTTCTGCTATGATGATCTCGAACTTATCCGTTATTTTAAAAAGTGTCTCTGCTGTGACAAAGACAGCCTTCTCGATATTCGCTGCCTCATTATAAGCTGGTAAAACTACCGATACGCTGGTAATGGATAAGACCCCTCTATTTTCATTCCAGTATTAGGAGCGAATCTATAATTATATAAACGGACTTTTCTATATTTATATAAATGGACTATTATATAATCATGGGTTTAAGGTTACACCTCAAAACCAAAAACTCAGAATTTCTTTTTTACTTTGTAAATCCGGACTGAACTCTGGTAAACCGGTTCAAAATAAGTTTCATCCTCGAACTTATCCGTCTTTATATCATACATCTGCCGTTCAAGTTGACCAATATACACATAGCTTACGTTATATTTATTCATAAGCTCAAGAGCTTTTTTTTCACTGCTTGTACTGTAAATGATATTTACGTCTTCAAGCCTTTTCGCGATTTCTTCATTGTCTCTTCCCCAAAACCTCTCATGCCTTGTCCATCCGATAATCGTAGGAAGCCCGGTATTTGCCGAGACACGCGAGGTATAACGATAACTGCTGTCATCTGAGGAAGCTTCAAGAATCACCGGAACTCCCTTTACATTTTCCTGAACCCATTTTATGGCATCATAATCCCCTCTGTCCAGTTTTTTCATATATTCCATGCCGTCAAGAGCAGGTTTTGCATTCATATCTTCTATTCTCGTAAGGGTTGCTACTACGGGAAATACGCTGCATGAGAGGACCAGGAGCATAAGTGAGAACGTCAAGATTTTTTTTCCATAGACACTGCTTGTAGGAAGACTATTCTCCAGAGGAGTTCTGTAGCGGAAATAAAGGTCATAGAAAGAATAAGAAGCTGCAATAGCCAGAAAAATCCATAAATGCATATAAAATTTGAAAACAGTATTCATGCGGGCGAAAGTTCCGGAAATGGGATCGTCGAGAAAGATAATTTCGCAGATAAGCGCTATGAATGCAGCCATTGCGATTAGAAGCGAGACGAATCCTGCACTACTTCTCTCAGGAAGGTCTTTTATGAAAGAATAAAGCGAAAAAGTAAGTAAAGGGAGAAGGATTACAAGCAGGGAAATAGCCCATTCTCTGGCAAGAAACGCCGATATTCCTGTCAACAAGATGAAGTACTGTGTTTTTCTTCTGAGTTCCAGGCGATTCGCGAGGAAAGAAAAAGTCAAAAAAAGGAAGAGACTGAAAAGGATCAGGAATTCTCTGATTGTTGTACGAAGTTCTGGTAGAACAAAATTAAACCCACCTGCGGCTTGTGGTTTAAATGACAGATAAAAGGGCAAGTACGGAATAAGGCTAAAAATGGAAACCGAAAAAATTGTTCCAAAAAATAAAGTAATGGATTTTGATAAGTTTTTTTTATGAATATAATGCCCGTAGTAAAAAGCAAAAATAACTGCAAATGTCAGGCCAAAGTATATCGGAAAATCCCAGGAATTAGAAGGAAATAAATAGCCAATAGATATTGAAAACATAAGAAAGGACAGCATACCTTCAAAGGCACGATCACTATCTTTCCTTAGATATATATTCAGGAGGAAAGCAAGTACCAGTAACTGGAACGGAATTGCAAGCATGTGGGAATGAAGGTCCCCGTGTATGAAACTGAAGTAAGGAAACTCATTTATCGTATACGGGATAACTCTCGAACTGCTCCAGTAGTATCCCATTGGAACCGTCTCTCTGGTAAAGTACATGGATATGAATTCTTTAAGTCCCTGCAAGTTCCCTAGCAGAATCACGGATACGGCAGTAAGAAGCCCATACCTTATTTTTCCATTAGTGAGGTTATATCCAAATCCGAAAAGGAGATTGAAGGAAAGAGCGAAAGTGAGCGCAATAGCCAGATTAAAAAGCATAGACGGTTCGACAGAAAATAGTTTTCCAGGAACTCCCACTGAAAGGTATCCGAAGTAGTAATAAAACTCAAGGGACCCTCCTGCAAACCAGGGATCTGCCGGAGGAAAAGAAGAAGTTCTTATTACTGCATTCAGAAATGCAAAATCCATAAACTTTTCATGTCTGTAGATCTCAGGGAGATGCATGCGTATAAGCAGAAAAAAAAAGAAGCCTGCAGCGAATACGAGCTCATTCGAAAACAGGACCTTCTTTTCCGGCAAAATCCTTTGTTTTCGATAGACTATTCCCGATATAAGGCAAAGTAGAAGTACTGAGATAAGGATCGTGCGTCTGTTAAAACCCCATACATCGGAAAAAAGCCAGGCAAGATACGTAACGAGCACTATTCCCAGGGTTCTTGCTGCAGAATATCCTCTGTCAGCAAGCCGATCACCAGCTATTCTTGCAAGAGGCATGGAAATCAGGCCCAGCATTTCAATAAAAATAAACCAAAAAATTACGTGAAGATACTCTAACACCGCTCTCTTCCCTTTAAAATCCGTTGTTAACGTACACTTTCCAAGGCCCCACTCTCTTGAAGTGTACTTTTTATTTACCTGACAGAAGTACTGATAATATGTATTTTGTAAATAGGTTTATATTTTTTATCGTAGAAAAAATTATTTAATTCTTTTTCTTACTTTATTTTCCCCGAATCTTAGATTGTTCCTTCCAGAACATTACCTTATTCCTTCCAGAACATTACCTTGTCCCTTCCAGAACATTACCTTGTTCCTTCCAGAACATTACCTTGTTCCTTCCAGAACATTACCTTGTTATCTTAAAATAGGTCTTTGTAAGTACTGATAGATATGAAAATGCAGATTAACGGAAATGCTGTGGAAGCGTGCAGCGGCGAATTTTTCAATATCGTAAATCCGGCAACATGTGAACTTATTGACCGAGTTCCGAAAGGCACGGAAGATGATGTGGAGGTGGCGGTTGAAGCTGCATCGTCAGCTTTTAATGGTTGGGCTTCAGCATCTCCGCAGCAAAGAGCCAGGGTTCTTTACATAGCTGCGGGAATTGTAAGACAGAGAAAGGATGAACTTGCCGTCCTGCTCACCAGGGAGCAAGGCAAACCTTTAGCCGAATCTAAAAACGAAATCGAAGGTTTTGCATATGTCCTTGAGTACTATTGCGGGCTTGCAAGTAGTTCTCACGGAGATTTTGTTCCGGTTCCTCAAAACGGATACGCTTTTACTGTAAAAAAGCCTCTGGGTGTTTGTGCAGCCATAATACCCTGGAATATGCCTGCTCTTATAATGGCATGGAAGATAGGTCCTGCCCTGATATCAGGAAATACGCTTGTCCTGAAACCTGCAAGCAATACTCCCCTCACTAACCTTACCCTGGCTTCTATCCTGAGTGAGGCAGGGCTTCCACCAGGCGTGCTCAATATCGTTACAGGGCCTGGGAATATTGTGGGAGAAAGCCTGGTTAAAAGCCCGAAGGTAAAGAGAATCTCCTTTACCGGAGAAGCAAGAACCGGAAAACGTGTAGCCGAACTTGCAGCCTGTGGGATGAAAAGAGTGACCCTTGAGCTTGGAGGAAGTGATCCCATGCTGGTCTGTGATGATGCTGACCTTGAGGCCGCAGTTTTAGGGGCTCTAAGGGGAAGATTATACAATTGCGGACAACCCTGTACTGCTGTAAAGAGGCTGTTTGTTTTTGAAACCGTAGCTGAAAAATTCATAAAAAAGCTTGAAGCAGGTATCCGGAACTTGAGGGTTGGAAACGGAATGCATGAAAACATCGATATGGGACCCCTTAACAACCGCAGGCAGTGGGAATATATAAAAAAGCTTGTAGCAGATGTCGAAGAAAAGGATGAAGGCAGGATAGTTACAGGAGGCAGAGTTCCGGAGAAAAGCGCCTGCAGTAAAGGATATTTTTTCGAGCCCACACTTGTTGCAGATGTGCCCAGGGAATCCAGGCTTCTGAAAGAAGAAGTATTTGGCCCGGTGCTACCTGTAGTTCAGGTAAAAAACCTTGATGAAGCGATTGAAGAAGCTAACAATACCTGTTATGGGCTTGGAGCGTCTCTATGGACAAAAAATCTTGATAAAGCCCGTAAAGGATGTGAACAGTTAAATGCAGGGATTATCTGGCTAAATCAGCACCTTAAGATCGTTCCTGAAGTTCCTTTTGGAGGTATCGGGCAGAGCGGAATAGGAAGAGAAAACGGGCCTGATGCTCTTTCCGAATACCTTGATTTAAAAACAGTGATGTTGAAAACATGAAGTAATACTGCTAAAAACTTGACGTACTGAGTAAGAAACGTACTGAGTAAAAAACGTACTGAGCAAGAAAGGCTACGAGAAAGCTCTGAAGTTTGATACTGATAAAATAAAGATTTTTCGATGAGCCAGTTAATATGCAGCTCATCGGACTTTTCCTGAAAACCGTATAAATAAATTAAGAGCTACTAACTCTATATTTACTTCTTCTGGTATTTAGGCAGAAGCTGCATGAATTCGGAAGCTTCCATAACCGGTACGCTGTCAATTACGCAAATATCCGACCAGGGCAGGTTGAAAGCTCCGTAAGCCTCGGCGCTTTCGGCTTCGTAAAGAATGTAATAGCGGTTTCCGGAAAGGTCAACCCACTGGTTAATGACATCGATTCCATCTGGAATCTCCAGTTTCTTAAAATGTTCAAGGATCTTATCGCGGTTCGAAGGGTCCCAGGTACTAACGTCCATGAATAACATCTTTTACCACTCCTCTTATTTTACGCTGCCAATACCCCTTCCCGAAAGCCAGGGCAGCTTTTTACAGCATCCGGGATTTTTTTGAGAGCCAGGCTCAAGGAAAAACAAGTTAATTCTCCTGTGCCATCCCCGCAAATGCGGACTTGGCCAGCATGCCCCCAAAATGCCGACTAACGGCAGAAGTCCAGATTTTTTAAATTTATTCTGTCTTTTTCCTTACTTATCATTGCTCAAATCCCCATGAATGATAAATCCGGAAGGACAGGTAATCATGCAGAAAGAAGTTCTGCATGCGGATACAGACAGTATATAATCATCCCTGAGACTATATAATAGTTCGTCCTTAACGATTAAAGTTCGAAAATCTTCAGATACGCAACAATTTTAATGAAAGTACAGGACTTCATTTTCTCAGTCGAGCCAGCAAACTTCGCAATCCTCTTCTTTTTTCATGAAAAAGTTCGCAACTTCAAACCCGGCTTTTACAGAGCCGTTCATGCTTCTTTCCGGATAATTGGTTGATGAGAACATTCCTGCCAGATAAAGTCCGGACGGGCCTGGCGCAAACGGCAGAACTTTTTCAAGGTATCCCTGTTCATACACAGGTGCAGTATCCATTCTGCGGAAGAGTTTTGCCCAGTGGATATCGGTTCTTGAGAAATCGGGGAACATCTTTTCCAGACCCTTCAGGTAAGAATTCAGAACTTCTTCTTCCTTCTTTATCCAGAGGTCATTGTTTTCATCCTGAAAATAAGAAGTTACATAGATAAGGTGTTCTCCATAGTCCTCAAAAGGCATAAAGTTGGTGTGTTCAATTACAGCTCCGAAAGGCACATCAGCTTTTATATTCAACCAGTAATTTCCGTCTTTCATAAGCTCTCTATCAAGTCCTATGAGGGCACACGCAGTTCCCTGATAATGAATACTTTGCAGGGTCGCATGAAGAGCTCCAAGTTTGCCTTTCGTGAGGATATCAAGTACTCTGGGTTCAACAGTTGAAATTACGGCTTCGCAGGGAATGAAATTCCCATTCGCAATCACTCCCTGCACTGCATTATCTTTGATTACGATTTCCGTTACTGCTTCGTTCTGTAAGATCTTGCCCCCATGTGCATTGATTTCCCTTGCCAGAGCTTCTATTAGCGAGTTAAATCCTCCTTTCAGGTACCCCAGCTTTTCTCCTTCTTTTCCCCGGTCTGACCTTATTTTCACACGTCCGATAAGCCAGGCAGCAGAAACATTTTCGGCATTTTCACCGAATTTACTTTTCATAAGAGGAGCAAAAAAGTTTTCATATACGGATTGTCCCGCTGTATCAAGAATCCATTCTTTTGCCTTTATTCCGTCATAGGAAGTCATATCATTTATTAGCTTTATCCTGAGCACCAATAGCCCAAGTTTTACAAGATCCGTAAACGAAAGAGGTTTAAATTTCAGAATTTCGGCAGGAGTGTTCATAGGATAGTTTTTGCCGTCCACAAAGTAGGCGTCTTTCCCCTTTAGCCACAGCATTTGACTTTCAAGCCCGAGTTCCCTTATCAGGTCAAGAAGTTCCGAGTCGCTCCTGAATATATGGTGATAGTACTTTTCTATAAAGTACTTCTTTCCGGCAAAGTTCTGGCAATAACTTGCAGCCATCCCCCCGGTTTCTGCATCTTTTTCAAAAATAACAATTTCGTTTGATTTACAGAGCTTATACCCAGCTGATAACCCCGCAAGCCCACTTCCTACTATTACGATTTTCATACTCAACTTTTCCCTTATCTGTTTTATTTTTCGAACAGAACTTTGGTAACTCTTCATTTGTATTCGGTTAAGGATTTTGAGCTGCTGATCTCGATTTCGACGGAAAAACTCAAACCCAAATGTTTAGTGTTTAAATTGAAATCGATATCAGATTCCAGTTTTGCATTTGATGAATAATTTAACAAATTTTATGAAAATCAATGCAATTGATAACGATTTTTCCTTAACCGATGACCAATGGGTAACTCTTAAGAAATCAACCAGACTCAAATAGATTTCAAGTAAATTTGAATAATTTCAAATAGATTTCAAGTAAATTTGAATAATTTCAAATAGATTTCAAGTAAATTTGAATAATTTCAAATAGATTTCAAGTAAATTTGAATAATTT
>NZ_LMVP01000538.1 GCF_002287235.1 Methanosarcina spelaei | reverse complement strand
TCAGTCTGCAATTTACTCAGTCTGCAATTTACTCAGTCTGCAATTTACTCAGTCTGCAATTTACTCAGTCTGCAATTTACTCAGTCTGCAATATACTCAGTCTGCAATTTACTCAGTCTATAATCTAATAATGCAGCTTTCACTCTAATTAATGTTTAGAAAATTTGGGGGAGTTTAGAAGATGAATGACGACCTAGCTGAGATAATAAAGTCATGTCCTTTACAACAACAGATTCTCTGTTATATAGAAAGTGTAGGATTTGCAACAAGTACTGATTTATCTAAAACATTCGGGAAGGGAGAATATACTTTATCCGACCCTGAGCAACGAAATGTTTTACACGCTTTTGGACTTTCAGAACCAGTATGCATGGCATTGAATGCATTAATTGAAAAGAGAGAACTTATTCCTGTGCCTTGCATGAGTATTCTTTTCGAACACTTCTCAGGCAATATTCCAGATTTGCCACTCGCCTGGGATATTTCTGAAAGTAACACTCAAATTAAGTGCTGGCTTCCTGTGATCTTTGTAACTGTTGATGAGTTCAGGAAGTTTGCAGACAAAGTATTTCCGGATAAAGCCGAGGCTGAAGCTATAATAACTGAAATAAGATCGAAACAAAAAGACTGCAACCTTAACAAAGCATATAGTGAGTGTATGTTAAAAGTGAATTCTTCCGACATCACCGTTTTGCAAGTTCCTTACAAACACTTTGATGAAGCAAGGAATAGATTAAAATCAGGAGGGGTGAACTACAGTATACACAAAGGCTGTGTACGTTTTGGTAAAAGCGAATTGTTTGTTGTGAAGAATACCGATTTGCCAATAATAACTAAGTTGTTCACATCGAGGCGTTCAAACGACGATTGTATGTATGCATGATTGATACATGTGCTTGAATTTGTCATAGTTATATTCATCAAGGTTAAGTGGATAAGAGGCGGTTTGAAAGGACATAACATTAATTTGAATATAACTATTCAATCCAGGTTAGACCGAATCAATAACTTCCTTTACTGAGATTCAACTGGTAAATTTCAGCGAGTTCATCGCCTTTAATTAATATCAATTGATCACATTTTTTTCTTTTTTTCATTATCAGCTATCTTGTACGTCTATCACTTCAAAACCATTATAATCCGACTCTTTTTAGACGACTTGGCAGTTACCAAAAAGATATAAATACTATGTCATCTACCGATATATCGTCTACCAATATATCGGAGTGCGAGTCATGGAAGAAAGTACCGACAATAATAAAATGTGTACAGAAATCAGGCGAGCTTTTCTCAAGTATGTCGTGCTGAAAATTATTAAAGAAAAGCCTACTCATGGCTATGACATCATAAAGAAGGTCGAACTTCGCTCAAACGGGCGATGGACTCCGAGTGCAGGCTCGATCTACCCAATCCTGGAGAAACTGGAGTCAAAAGGTTTCATCCGGAGCGAAGGAATAGAACGCAGGAAAGTCTACACGATCACTCCCAAGGGAGTAGCAGGACTGGACCGGATGACACAGGAAAAACTTGAACTCCTGAACGAAATGTCCCGAATCGTCAACAATGTGATTGAAGGTGACGATAACAGTGATGCTGAGATGAAAGACGATGATACCCTGAATGGTAAACAGAAGTCTGAGACGGCGCATGACTGTGATTTTCAGGATCAAGAAGAAAAAGAAGAAAAAGAAGAAGAAAACGATAAAAACGGAAGGTAATAAATTGAGTGAAAATCACAGTGGAAAGGGCATTGCATATAAGTGGGTTGCACTGTTCAATGTGACCTTAGCATCATTAATGGGCTCTATCAACGGCAGCATCATCCTGATCTCACTGCCCGCAATATTCAAAGGAATCCAGATGGACCCGACGGACCCAGGTGCGTTCCAGTACTTGCTCTGGCTCCTTATGGGTTTTGGCCTGATAACGGCTACACTGCTTCTCACTATTGGTCGTCTGGCTGACATGTATGGTCGGGTAAAACTGTTCAGGATAGGTTTCCTGATATTCGCCATCGGTTCAATTTTGCTCTATCTGACGCCTGGAACAGGCAACACTGGTGCACTTGAGCTAATAATTTTCAGGCTAATACAGGCTGTAGGTAGTGCATTTACTATAGCAAACGGCTCAGCCATAATTACGGACTCGTTTCCGGTCAGCGAAAGAGGAAAAGCCCTGGGCATAAATATGGTTGCTTTCATGTCCGGCCAGTTCATTGGCTTGCTGCTTGGTGGCGTACTGGCGACATACAACTGGCGCTATGTTTTTTTGGTTAACATTCCCTTTGCTATTCTTGGAACAGTGTGGTCTTACTGGAAAATGAAAGATATTTCGTTTAGGGCAGCCAGGACCAGCCTCGATATTGTGGGAAACTTACTTTTTGTTGGTGGGTTAACCTCGCTTCTGATAGGTGTCACTTATGCCCTGATGCCGTACGAGCATAATGGTATAACCGATGCAATGGGCTGGAACAACCCCTGGGTAATGGCAGCATTAGGTATCGGAATCGCATTACTGGTCGCGTTCCCATTCGTAGAGAGCAAGGTGGAGAACCCTATGTTCAGGCTGGAGTTCTTCAAAATCAGAGCTTTTGCATATGGATGTCTTGCCAGTTTCACGTCAGCTATTGCACGAGGCGGTGCTATGTTCATGCTCATCCTTCTGCTGCAAGGAATCTGGCTGCCGCTTCATGGTTACAACTTTGAGGACACACCGTTATGGGCAGGCATCTATATGTTACCTATGACTATCGGCTTTATGGTCATGGGACCGATTTCCGGAATGCTCTCGGATAAATACGGGCCTAGATGGATTGCAACTGCCGGGATGACTATAGTTACGCTTGTTTTCTTAGGGCTTGCTCTGCTGCCATATAACTTCGACTACTGGGAGCTGGGAATATTGATCTTCTTCATGGGCATTGGCAACGGTATGTTTGCTTCGCCTAACAGCTCATCAATAATGAATTCTGTGCCACCTCAGAACAGAGGTGTGGCATCGGGTATGTTATCAACACTGGGAAACTCGGCAAGTACATTGAGTATGTCAGTATTCTTTACTATCGTGATTGTGGGAATTCAACAAGCTTTTCCAGGCGCGGTTCAAAGCTCGTTTGCAAGTCTTGGATCTGGACAGATTGACCCGGCTTTGCAGCAACTCGCAAATTATCTAGCAGGCATGTCACCGACAAATGCGTTGTTCTCTGCCTTCTTAGGCTACAACCCAATGAATTCAATCCTCAGCTCCATGAGCTCGAGTGTCGTCAGTGGAATACCGCAACAAATCGTGACAACACTGACAAGCAACTACTGGTTCCCGCAGACATTGCAACAGGCATTCATGCCAGCGTTGAGGATTTCGTTCATAATCGGAGCTGTACTCTGTGGCATAGCTGCAGTGCTGTCGGCAATGAGAGGACAAAAGTATGTGTATGAGGCTCCCAACTCAGTTAGCAATATAATAAGTGATCTTGCAATAGTAGAGGAAACACGAACCTAATGTTTGCATATCGAGTAAGATCGAGTAAGAAATTAAAGTAACAACATGAAAAATAGAAAATCCAGAGAACAGGAAGTACGGAGAAATGACGCAGAAACAAGATCCGGTGAAACAAGATCCGGTGTTTTTTGCCTCAGCCTCTTCCAGCATAAATCTATCCAGAACAATTCAACTCTGAATTACCTTCAGAAAATAATCGCTGGTGAAATCTCTGTATCCTTCTCTCATTACTTTTATCTTGATATATCCTTCAGCTTTTCCCGAAGGCAGTTCGGGATTAGAAATTTTCAATATTACATTTCCTTTGAGATCGGTAACGCCTGAATAAGCTCTTTTCCTATCCGGGCTCCAGGCAATCACATTTGCATCTGCTATCCCACGATTTTCGCTGTCAAACACTTTTACAGGCAAGCTCAGGTTTGTTTCCTTATTGCCGCCCCCTTCAGTGGAAGGCAAGGAAAGTACGCTCATATTTGTTGTAGCATACATGGGTTTTGGAGGAGCAGGTGCATTGCTCAGGGCAGTAAGAATCGTGCAAAATCCTATAAGACCTACAACCGTAAGCACGACGATCCTTATTGGAAGCCCCAAAGTTCCTGCTTCATCGTGTTTGAATTTTTCACGCAGCATGTACCGCTCCTCCTTTCAGTTTTACTTTTGGGAGATGCACAATTACCTGGTCTTGATGATCATAACTGCATCTTTTTTCTCGTAGTCATAAAAGCCGTCAGCAACGATCTTCAGGTCCATTGTTCCTTCATTCTGGTTAGGGTCAAGCCTTACCCTTGCATTTTCCGGTGTTGTCAGGAAAGTGACCCCGTTAGCATCCGTAGTGTTTGATGCTGCTCCACCAAGCCCTCTCAAAATAACGTTTGCATTTCTTACAGGGTTTCCATCGCTGTCAGTTATCTTTACAACTGCGGTTATGGCAAAAGGGTTTTCTGCAGTACTGGCACTCACTATTATTGAGTTTCCTTTTACAGAATTACCTCCGTTAAGAGCCGTGCTTTCAACAAATACCGACATATCCTTTGTAGGAGTCGGCATGATCGAAATCAGCGTTGCAAGCGCAACCATCCCGACAACCAACATGACTACTATATTAATCGGTAGTTCCATGGCTTTTTCATCATGTCTGATAAATCTAAATTTCTTCATGTTTTACCACTCTCAAGAACTTTAGTAAGTATTATTACATGAGGTTATTAATATTTTACTACAGTCGTGTTTGCCCTATCTTGAAGCTTTAAAACAAGCGAAGAATGGAAGCTTAGTAGAGATTAGTATCAGAACTTGAGTTAGGAGAAAATCGAAGATGTATATTCGAGTTTAAAAAGAAAGAATGCGTCTTTGGTTAAGTGAGGAAGCGGGAAAAAATTGTATCGATTAACTCAACATTTTCAAACATTATAATAAATTGTAAGCTGGAATAGGATATCATTTCGTATAAATAGGTCAAAATTTAAGGCCAGTCTTCTAATGCAAAATTGATAGCTTTCAGGCAAGAAAATTCTTAACCGATGACCAATGAAAAATTATAATGTGATTATAAGCATTTACAGGAGAACACAATAAGTAACCTTTAAGAGATATTGACAATTCCAGTAGTTCTCACTGGAATGTTAAACGGGTCACTCGAAGGCCTTCATAAATTTCTTAAAATTTTGCGGAACAATACGTATTAATATGGCATTAATCTTTTGTTAATATGGTATATATGGTTCAAGCAATCATAAACATTGATGATAACACCAACCGGATTCTGAATATTATAAAAGCAAAGTATGGTTTAAAGGACAAAAGTGCTGCTATTAATAAAATGGCTCAAGAGTATGAAGAAATGATTCTGGAGCCAGAGTTAAAACCTGAGTACATTGAAAAATTGAGAAGAATACAGAAACAGGAAGTATTAGAAGTTGGGACAGTTGAGAACTTAAGAAAACGTTATGGTCTTTGATTCCTATGTATACATTAAGGATCAGAGCGGAGCTTGATAACAAGTTTGAAAAATTAGCAAAAAAGAATAAAAAACAACTTGAAATTATCTTAAATAAAGCTGACGAAATTGTCCAGGACCCTCACAGATATAAAAATTTGAGATCTCCAATGAACCATTTAAAAAGAGTTCATATCGATAAACATTTTGTCCTAGTTTTTTCTGTTGACGAGGAATCAATGACAGTGACGTTAGAAGACTACGACCATCACGATAATATTTACTAATATTTTTAATATTTCTTCAGTTTTCGACGCGAACAGGGTGAGTGCGTATAACGGCGAGCGCGCAGTAAATTTTTACAAATTTGACTTATCTTTGTTTTACTACCTTTGTAAAGCTCACTCTTGGCATATATAGAATAATTGGTAGGAGTTTTGTAAGTACCATTTTTTCGTTACCGACGTTATATTTTTTTCTGGAGTTCATTTCTTTTTATCATCAGATAATCTTTTATTGATTAATTTCGATAGTTTGATATTGCTTAATCCCAACTAAAATAAATGAATGAATGATATAGAACTAGGAAATGTGGATTCGAGTATCAAAAGTAATTCTTTAAAAGTATTCAGTGAAGTGATTGAACTCGAACCTGATAATAATGCGCTTGCATGGATTAAAAAAGGGCATGTTCTGTTAAGGCTTGAAAAGTACGAAGAAGCTCTGAAAGCATATGAACAAGCGGTAAAACTCGAGCCTAATAATACGCTTGCGTGGATTAAAAAAGGAGATGTTCTCCGAGCATTTAAGATGTATGAAGAAGCTCTTGAAGCATATGAACAAGCGATAAAACTTGAATCTGAGAATACTCTTGCGTTAATTAAAAAAGGGGATATTCTACAAATACTTAAAAAATACGAAGAATCTTTGGTAGTATATGAAGAAGTAATTGAAATTAAACCGGGGAATTTAACTGCATGGGGAGAAATTGGGCACGTTCTAGGCAAACTTAAAAAATATGAAGAGGCTCTGAAAGCATTTGATAAAGCAATAGAAATCAAGCCCGACTATATTGGAGCATGGATTAATAAAGGAAATTTTTTAGCGAATGTTCTTGAAAAATACGAAGAAGCGCTAAAAGCGTTTGGTAAAGCTATAGATCTCAAACCGAATAATGCACTTGCATGGACTAATAGAGGAATTGTACTAAGCAAACTTAAAAAGTACGAAGATGCTCTAAAATCATATGATAAAGCAATAGATCTCGATCAGGATAACATAAATGTATGGATTAAAAAGGGAAGTTTACTAGAGGAACTTAAAAAATATGATGAAGCGCTGAAAGTACTTGATAAAGCTATAGATCTCAAACAGGATAATATACTTTTATGGCTTCAAAAAGGAACTCTACTAGGCGAACTTAAAAGATATGATGAAGCACTGAAAGCATTTGATAAAGCTATAGAAATCAAACCTGATTACACTTGTGCGTTGATTAGTAAAGGAACTTTTCTTGCTAATGTTCTTAATGAGAATGAAGGGGCTCTAAGAACATTTGATAAAGCTATAGATCTCAAACAGGATAGTAAGCTTGCATGGACTAATAGAGGAGTTGTACTACGTAAACTTAAAAAGTACGAAGATGCTCTAAAATCATATGATAGAGCGATAAATCTCGATCGGGATAATATTGATGCATGGCTTAAAAAAGCAAGTTTACTAGACGAACTTAAACGATACGATGAGGCTCTAAAAGCATTTGATACAGTAGTAGAAATTAAACCGAATGATACTCGTGCATGGATTAGCAGAGGAACTTTTCTTGCCAATGTTCTTAAAAAGTACGAAGAGGCTCTGAGAGCATTTGATAGAGCGATAGATCTCGAGCCGGATGATGCTCTTGCTTGGATTAATAGAGGAACTGTACTAGGTGAACTTAAAAAATACGAAGAGTCTCTGAGAGCACTTGATAAAGCAATCGAGCTCGAGCCGGATAATACTCTTGCATTGGCTAAAAAAGGAGAAGTTCTAGGTGAAATCAAAAAATATGAAGAGGCTCTAGCAATAATTAAGAAGGCAATAGAAATTAAACCAGATAATGCCCTTTCGTGGGTTATAAAGGGATATATTTTATTCGAATTTAATAAATATGAAGAAGCTCTAAGAACATTTGATAAAGTGATAGATCTCGAGCCGGATAACGGACATGCTTGGGTTGGCAGAAGCAAAATTTTTTTTGATTTAGAGCTATATGATCGTGCTTTGGAAGCTAGTATAAAAGCGATATCTATAAAACCAAATCTTGATTATGTATGGCTAAATAAAGCACAAATTCATCTTGAAACCAAGAAGTACGCCGAATTCAGAGAATCACTCGAAAAAGCATTTAACATCAATCCTTATTCTACTTTTACAAATAATCTCTTCGCAGAATATTATCTAACCTTTGGAGATCTTAAAAACGCTTCAAAACATGTAGAAAAAGCTCTTGTAATTGATAAAGAAAATGCGTTCTCTCTAGGTCTAAGGGGCAAGATCAAAATTGAAGAACAAGATTATGTTAAATCAAGTGAATACTTTAAAAGAGCTACTTCTTCAGATTTAAGAAACCCGATATATCTTTTATGGGACTCTTATGCAAGATATCTACATGCAGAATTAGAGTTTACGTCGAATGAAAAAATGTATCAAGATATAATACTTGCAATTATAAGAGATCTCGAAAAAGTAAATATATATGCTTCTTATGAGAATAAAAGCTGTTTAAGAATTATCCCGAGTTGGTTAAAAAGATTAATTAAACTCTTAGTAAAAATTATAACAAAAATTTTTATTTATTTTAGTGAAAGTAAAATTTTAAGGCTAAGGCTATTAGACAAAAAGAACGTTGATAAAAGTGAAAAATTAATAGTAAGATTCTTACATAAAATGAACTCTGTCTCAATTAGCCTCGAAAGTCCAAAAATTGTATCTTACAATTATTATTTTTTGGGTTGTTTTTACTATAAAATTAATGATTACTTTACAGCAGTTGATTATCTTAAAAAATGCAAGAACCTAAATTCTGACTCTTATATAAAGAAATCTTCTTGCCAAATTCTTAGTAGTATTTGGGATAATAAAATGAGACCCTCGATATGGAATTGGTGGCTTTATTCGCCTATAAACCCTTGGTTTAGGAGGCTTTCATTCTTAACTCTTGTTCTTTCTTTCTTTGGGACTTTATTTCCCTCTTTAGCGAGCAAGTTAATTTTTTATGTATATAACTCAGTTTTCAACCCGATATTTACTTCTCAATTTACATCTGGTTTTCCAATATTTATATCAGTAATATCCTCAGTTATCGTTTCTTTAGGTAACTTTTTTTCTTCAGTTAATTGGCAAGAAAATACCGTACCACTAACTTTTTTGGCTTTTATTATAATTTTTGCACTTGGATCACCTTCTGTTCAGCATCTTAAAAGTAGTCAAATAGAAGTAGAAATACGTCCACCACCTACATTTGAACTTATTCCCTGTTTGATAGAGAAAAAACTCAAAGAATTAGAATCATGTGAATTAATTTAATTTCTAGATTTATTCTTTTATCGAGAAATACCAGATCTCTCGCTTGAGCTATGCAACGCATACAAGAAAACTCAAAAGATTAGTAATATTTATAGTCTATTGGTATGTATATGACGACATAACAGCAAATTTCCAATAAGAATGCTTCAATTTGTAATTCTTATAGAATTTTACAATGTATGACCACGATATTAATCGGTAGTTCCATGGCTTTTTCATCATGTCTGATAAATCTAATTTTCTTCACGTGTTACCACCCTCAAAAATTTTATTAAGTTATTAACACACGACGCTGTTAATATTTTATTACAGTAATGTTTGACCTCTCTTGAAGCTTTAAAATAAGCGAAGAATGGAAGCCTATCAAAGGTCAGTAGTGATTGAGATGTTTAAAGAAAACGAAATTGAGTACGTTAAAAATAATCTTGAATATATTAAAGACCAGCTTGAAAATCAAGTGGACTTTGAAAAGTCAACAAATTGGTTCCCTTGCAAAAACTTTGAAGTAAGCATACAAACCTTAAAGACTTTGCTAAAGTATTAAGGCTAAATATTATTAACATTTTTATAATATGGATTCACTTCTTTATTCTTAGACGTAAATACTGTTCCATAGCAGAACTTCTTGATATTTTCCATAAAAACTATATATTTATATAGTTCTTTTGACCATATTTTCCTTACTGTTATGGAATAAACTAAACAACCATAAACAAGGGGAAACAGTTTTTTGAATCAAGAATGCTCTGATGATTCAGACGAATCGGATCGTAACCGTAGTTTCTTGTGTTTTTTAGGATTGCATAAATGGAAACGGAAAAGCGGTGCATTGTGCTTTTTGCCAACAGTGCTCGAAAAACGCTACGAATGTATACATTGTGGCAAATACAAGGTGACTTTTGAAAGTGAAAACAATTCTTACAGCCTTCCTGCTGGGAGGTCTTAACTGTAAAGGATTTTATAGCCCCTTCATTTATTGCCTATTTTTTATTTTCATTTTTATCTTTCTTTTAATTAGTTTCTTCTATCCTTAAATTATCTTCTTGATACTCTTTTCGTTACTCGTAAAGTTAATCTATCTTAACTTTGTTTGTTAGAAATATGAAAAGAATTGTGATTCTCGATTACGGGCTTGGAAACCTCCGCAGTGTCCAAAAGGGGCTTGAACAAGTCGGATCAAGTCCCGCAATCTCAGGGGATCCTGAGGAGATTCTTGCCGCAGACGGTTTAATTCTCCCGGGTGTTGGCGCTTTTGTGGACGCGATGAAGTGCCTTGCACCCATCAAAGGGACTATAGAAGAATACGCACGGTCAGGCAAGCCCATGCTCGGGATCTGTCTTGGGCAACAGGTTCTCATGAGTTCTTCGGAGGAAGGAAAGCTTACTGACGGGCTTGATCTTATTTCTGGTAAGGTACTGCGCTTTCCAAAATCCGAACTAAAGGTGCCTCACATTGGTTGGAATAATATTGAAATCAAGCAGGATCACCCTCTATTCGAAGGGATCCCTGACAAC
Organism: Methanosarcina spelaei; assembly: GCF_002287235.1. Lineage (GTDB taxonomy): Archaea > Halobacteriota > Methanosarcinia > Methanosarcinales > Methanosarcinaceae > Methanosarcina > Methanosarcina spelaei. Next base: position 47,128 of record NZ_LMVP01000538.1, on the reverse strand, counting down.
TCGTTTGTGTACTTCGTCCACTCCTACTACGTGGACACGGCATCTGAAAACACCCTTGCAGCCTGCAACTATGGACTCGACTTTTCAGCATCTGTCGTAAACTCCAAAGGTAATGTTATGGGTACCCAGTTCCACCCTGAAAAAAGTGGAACTATCGGGCTGAAGATTCTGAAAAACTTTGTAAATATGTGCTGAAAGGGTTTATCTAAGAAATTACCTTTTGCTAAAACCGTTTTTTTCACTTTTTCCCGATTATGAAGTTCTGGTTCCTGCACACTTTACGATGAAGCGTCTGAAATCAACACGCTACCTCAAAATAACTACCTCAAAATAACTACCTCAAAATAACTACCTCAAGTTTAACGGAATACCTCAAGTTAACGGAATACCTCAAGTTAACGGAATACCTCAAAATAACAGATTACTAAAAATAACAGATTACTAAAAATAACAGATTACTAAAAATAGACTGATACTTGAATGCCAAACTATCCTGCCCTGCATATCTTTTAGGGCAGAAAGATCCGCAAGAGATGGTTACTATGGATATAGAAGGCTACGCAAAACGGGCTCTCAGAGAGGACCCCTCAAACGAAGCAGGGCTTGAAGCAAAGCTGGCTTCAAGAATTATTGAAATTAAGCATATAAGCTTGGAAAAAGCTCATGAGATCGCAGCTGCGGTTGTTTGTGAGGCAAAAGCGACACTTGATGTAAAAGGAGACGTGTTAAGCTCCACTTTCTCAGGAGTTTCAATGGGTGAATTCGGGGTAGGTTCAAGGGGTACAGGGGATTTCTACGTCCATTCCAAGCTAGGGGAAGTTATAGGCAAGACAGGTGCTGTTGTGGATAGCTCCCAGCTTGATGACTCAGGGGTTGTCAAAATCGGTGAAGACTACCTCGTGGTTACAATTGACGGAATTCACTCTCGTCTGAGCGACTTTCCTTTTCTCTCGGGCTTTCATGTAGCACGAGCAGCTTTGCGTGATATATATGCTATGGGAGCTCGACCTCTGGCGATGCTTTCCGACATTCATGTAGCAGACGACGGAGATGTAGCAAAGATCTTCGACCATATCGCAGGAATAACCACGGTTTCGGAACTTACCGGAATACCTCTTATTACGGGGAGCACACTCCGAATCGGCGGGGATATGGTCATAGGCGAACGTATGACAGGTGGAGTTGGAGCTGTAGGCATAACTTCTTCTCTTACCTCGCGGAACCGGACCGAAGCAGGAGACCTTATCCTTATGACCGAAGGCGCAGGTGGGGGTACGGTTTCTACAACTGCGCTTTACTACGGGATGCATGAGGTTGTGGAGGAAACCATCAATATCCGTTTTCTGGAAGCCTGTGAGATCCTGTTGCAATCCGGACTGCATAAGAAAGTCCATTCGATGACTGATGTTACTAATGGCGGGATCAGGGGAGATGCCAAGGAAATATCAAAGACCGCAGGGGTAAAACTTGTCTTTGAAGAGGAAAAAATAAGGGCTCTTGTGAACCCAAAAGTGCTTTCAATGCTTGAAAACCTGAAAATCGACTATCTCGGAGTATCTCTCGATGCCCTGCTTATAATTGTTCCCCCTGCATACGCTGACGAAATTCTTAATGCTGTCAGAGCTGAAGGCATTAAAATTGATGTTATAGGGCATGTTGATAAAGGAAGCGGAGCTGAAATCTTCTTAAATGGTGAATGCAAAGATTTTACACCAAGATTTAGAGAGTCTGCCTACACACCAGTCAAAAAAGTTCATGGAGAAGAGAATCCCAGGGATTTTGAAGAAATGAGAACAGCAATTGATAAGGCTGCGCTTGAAGCTATTGAAAAGAAACAAAAAGTCCTCGAAAAAATAAGAAGTAAATAAAGCCTTTTAAAAAAAAGCCTTTTAAAAAAAGGCTTTAGCGAAAATTTAGTAAAAAGGTTTTTAGCGAAAATTTAGTAAAAAGGTTTTTAGCGAAAATTTAGTAAAAGGTTTTTAGCGAAAATTTAGTAAAAGGTTTTTAGCGAAAATTTAGTAAAAAGGGCTTTAGCAAAAGAGAAATCGAACTGGAAAAAAGGGAACAATTACATTTTTCTTTTTACTAAAAGAGTTTCCCTTAATTTTCCAGTGATTTCGACCTCTACATTCGGTTCGATTTCCTCTTCTGAACTGGCTTTCCAGTATTCCCCGTTATAGCGGACATAGCCTGTCTTTTGAGGCCCTAAAGGATCTATGGTTTCGGCGGTTTCCCCAATAAACACTCCAATTACCGGTTTTTTCTTTCTGATCTCTGTTACTTTGTAGATTGCAAAAACCAGGAATAATCCGAAAACAACCGTAGGGGCAACAACCGTCAGGATAAGGACCTTTTGAAATTCAGGGGTGTAAATGTTTTCGCTTCCCATCGGTACAAGAAGTATACTTCCTATTATAAGGCTGATGAGACCTGCAAGCCCGAATATCCCAAATCCGGGGACTTTAATTTCAACAATCAAAAGTCCTATTCCCAAAAGAATGAGGAAGATTGCCCCTAAATTGATATCAAAGCCTGTACCCATTAACCCAAGTGCAATTGACATGATTCCGAAAATCTCTGCTCCGGCTCCAGGACTTGAGATTCCGAAAATTAGCCCATAAATTCCCAGAGTCAAAAGAAGGGAGGAAATAATCGGGTTTGAGATGAGTCCTAAAAGGGATAGTGAAAGAGGAGGTTCATAGATTTCTATTCCTGCATTTTCGGTTTGCAGGACTTTTTGTTTTACCTGCTGCCCGTTTATCTGTACTAGCAGGTTTGGGATAGAAGGAGCTATATACTCTATTACACCGCTCTTCAGAGCTTCCTGTGCGTCAAGATTTTTATTTTTCGTTATAACCTCTTCTGCAAAAGTCTCGTTTCTCCCGTGTTTACTGGCTGTTGCAACCGAGAATTTGACAAGAGCATTTATTATTTTCTCATCTGTAATGGGTTTTGTTCCCTCTGCCGACATCTGAACTGGCTGAGCTGACCCTATAACCGTGAATGGCGCCATTGCAGCAATATCTGTCCCCATAAGGATGAGTGTGCCGGCTGACCAGGCTTTCCCACCCTCTGGCACATATCCGATAACAGGCACGCTTGCATTCTCAATTGTACTTATAATTTTTTGAGTTTCGTCCAGTCCTCCGCCTGGGGTATCCAGGACAATTATAAGAGCTTCAAAGTTTTCATTTTCAGCTTTTTCTATTGCATCAGCTACAACATCATCTGAAGCTGGTGTTATAGCCTCGGATATTTCAAGCACAAGTACTTTCTGTTCAGGTCCTGCATCCACAGAGGGTATAGAAACGGCTATGAGGATGAAACACAGGAAGAAAATAAAGAAGAGATGTGAACCTCTTTCTACAGGCATGGTTATCGATCTTTTCTTGCTCATCCATTTCCTTCAGTTCTTTTTGCTGCTATAATTTTTGTTTACGCTTATTTTTGCCTTTACCGCTCTTTTCTTTCCGCAATAGCCGTAGATAAAGCCGCTATATTCCCGGTTTCAAGAGGCTGAGACTGGGTAACTACTATGAGGTTCTTTTCTCTTGCAATCTCGGCTAAAGTTTGCAGTTCCCTCAATTTGATTGCTGCGGGGACTCCCTCATAGAGAGTTGCGGCCTCTTTCATTTTCTGCGCAGCCAGGGATTCTCCTTCCGCAAGGATAATTCTGGCACGCTTTTCTCTTTCGGCTTCAGCCTGTTTGGCAATTGCTCTCTTCATCGTATCAGGCAGGGAAACATCTCGAATTGTAACACCTGTAACCTTGATCCCCCAAGGGTCGGTATACTTGTCCAGAAGCTCCTGAATTTGCTTATTGATATTTTCCCTTTCCGAAAGCAGTTCATCGAGTTCCATCTGGCCCATAACATCTCTCAGGGTGGTCTGTGAAAGGGTAGAAGTTGCGAACATATAATTTTCAACCTGAGTTATGGCAGCTCCAGGCTCTATGACCTTGTAATAAACAACGGCATCCACCTCAACCGTGACATTATCTCTTGTGATTACTGCCTGCTTGGGTACATCGATTGCAACAACTCTAAGATCGATTTTTATAGCTTTATCAACAATCGGGATAATCAGGAAAATCCCTGGCCCTTTTACACCACTTAGGCGGCCCAGCCTGAAAATTACTACTCTCTCGTATTCGTTAACCATTTTTATTGATTGTGAGAGTATTAATATTAAAACTAATAATACAGGAAGATAGATTTGACTGGCAAAGATACTCATAGTTTTTATGACCTCTTATTCCATTAATGTTTAAATTAGATTTAATAATAATTAAGTACTCTTTGTTCAGATAAACAATAATAAAAGTTTCTATAAAGTAAGTCTTCATAGTTCAAAAATTTTACACCCCGCATTATACAAATATCTGAAAGGCTATATTATTATTTAGTGTATTATTATTTATATTGTTTCCTTCTCTAGATTTCCAATTGACTTCAGTTTTTCAGATTTCGAACAACATCGGAGAAGGAAATAAGTGTCAAAAATGCAGATGCCTGATTGTGTAAAATTATAAAGAGGCTGCAAGAGACTCATTCTGAGAATTAGTTGTCTCTGAAAACACTTGTCTCTGAAAACACTTATATTTGAAACATAGAAAATATAAAACAGAGAAAAGTAAGTTGACAGGGAAAAAGGTCAGAATATTATTGGTTTTCGGCCCTTCTAAGGTCACAGAGTTAGGACAGCGTATTTAAAAACTGACAATCGGAACGATAAATATTGTCAGGTTCAAAAATGTTTTGAGCCGCAAACAGTAAGTCAAGAAAACGCAGGTTCGGAAGAACCATTGGTGTTGATATTAATGAGTAAGGAATGTCCAGACTGCCACGGTCGTGGCTATGAAGTTGTTTCAACTGAAATATGTCCTCAGTGCAAGGGCAAAGGTAAATCAAAATCAATTGATTTCATGAGAATGTCAGAAAAAAATCTTGACAGCTTTTTAAAAAATGGTGCCGCTTGTGAGAAATGTAACGGCACCGGAAGTATTGAAGTAACTACTCCCTGTAAAACATGTAAGGGGCTGGGAAAAATATACACATGCAAGATTTGTGGAGCACGTATTGAGAACCCTCAGGATCCCGATGAAGACGTATGCGATTCCTGCGCCCATTCTCAGTACGTTTATGCCCTTGATGAGTCCTGCGACCTTAAAGACGTGGAGGCCGGAAAACTTTATCATGGGATAGTGAGCAGTAAAGCATCTTTTGGGGTCTTTGTGGATCTTAACCCTCACGTAAGAGGGCTCATGCATTCTAGCAATGTCGGAATTCCTCCTGAAGTAGGGGATGCCGTGATTGTACTGGTAAAAAGCATCAAAACCGGAGGAAAGCTGGATCTGATCCCTAAAACTCTTAAAAAATACGAAACTATTGAGCTTGAAAAGGAGCTTCCACTAAAAAACTCAGCTGAAATCGACTCCAGTATGAAGGGCAGGCTCCTAAGAATAGAAGGAGAAGTAATTCAGGTAAAGCAGACGAGTGGGCCCACGATTTTCACAATTAGCGATGAGGGAGGCTTTGTGCCCTGTGCAGCCTTTGAGAGTGCAGGGAAAAGGTCCTATCCGCATATTGATGTAGAGATGATTGTTTCCATTACTGGAGAAGTGACTCTGCGAGATGACCAGATCCAGATCGAGGTCATGAGCATGAAACTGCTGACAGGAGAGAAGGAAGCACTTGTCAAGAGCAGAGTTGAGAGAGTAATTGACGAAAAAGCAGCTCCTGCAGATATCCCTTTCCTTATCAAAAGCGAAATTATGGAGAAACTTAAACCCAGGATGCTCCATGTCGCCAAAGAAATCAAAAAAGCTATTCTCCATTCAACCCCGATTATTCTAAGGCATCATGCCGATGCTGATGGTATTACCTCGGCAATTGCAATTGAGAGGGCGATTCTGCCCCTTATTACGGAAATTGGAGGAACGGATGCAGAATATTACTTCTACAAACGTGCCCCTTCGAAAGCTCCTTTTTATGAACTTGCCGATGTTACGAGGGATATTTCATTTGCGCTTGAAGATCTTTCAAGGCACGGTCAGAAAATGCCACTTGTAATCCTTGTAGACAACGGATCAACGGAAGAAGACGTACCTTCAATGCGGCAAGCCGGAGTTTATGGAATCGATATGCTTGTTATTGACCATCACCATCCGGATGAGATTGTTGACCAGTACCTGATAGGACACGTAAATCCTGCGCATGTGGGAGGGGATTTCGGGGTTACTGCCGGAATGCTCTGTGCTGAAGTTGCTCGTATGATCAATCCCAAGATTAGCGATACAATAAAACATCTTCCAGCAGTTTCTGCAGTTGGAGACCGTTCAGAGGCTCCGGAAGCTGAAAGGTACATTTCTCTTGTTTCGGACCGTTATACCCTTGAAGAGCTGAAAGAAATGGCTCTGGCTCTGGATTATGAGCAGTTCTGGCTGAAATTCAGCAGTGGAAAAGGCATTATCGATGACATTCTGGATCTAGGGGACCACGACACTCATAAAAAACTGGTTTCCCTGCTCTGCGAACAGGCAAATAACATGATACAGGAACAGCTTGAAACCTGCCTCTTTAATGTCAAGTCTCAAAAACTGTCAAATGGGACTATTATGAATGTGATAGACGTTGAAAACTACGCCCAGAAATTCACCTTCCCGCCACCAGGAAAGACCTCAGGCGAAGTTCATGACATACTTACCAAACGGTATCCGGATAAACCCGTGGTAACTATCGGATACGGTCCTGACTTTGCAGTCATCCGTTCAAAGGGCGTGCTTATGAATATTCCAAAAATCGTCAGGGAACTCAGGGAAGAAATGAAAGGCGCAGGTGTCAGCGGAGGAGGACATCTGGTTGTAGGTAGTATCAAATTTGTGGAAGGAATGAGAACTGAGGTGTTATCGAAACTTGCCGAAAAGATAGCATCCACCGATGTCGAGTATTAAATGGTTTTAATACTCTTTTCTTCCTTTGCTTCTATTCTGAATAGAGAAATTTCATTCTTAAATAGTCTATTTTTAAAAATTGGATTCTTGAATCTACATACTGTTTATTCTTAAAACTAAGCAGATAGTTTTAAACAGCTGCAAAAATTTCAAAAAAGAATGGAAAAATTTAGGAAACATTTCACTTGGAAGTGGAAAAGTGACCACAGCCTTTTAAAGATTTTGTCTTTTTAGAAAACACTAAATTTTTAATTTAAAAAAGGACTTTTTATGTATATACCTTAATAGAAGATAATGTTTATAATCCTTTGCTTCAGCTTTTTCTTTTAATCTTCATTTTACTGCAACAAGCTCAGGGACGAAAAAAGTATACTTGAAGAAAGCTGCAGGGAAGCAATAATCCTTTGGAATGACTTCATAATTGACGGTCATAACCGTTACTCCATATGCAGCAAGCACAACTTGTCCTTCAGAACTGTTGAAAAGCAGTTTGAAACCAAGAACGATGTATGTATTTGGATGATCCAAAATCAGTTTGCAAGACGTAATCTCACAAATTTTGTACGTGGGGAGCTGGGCTTGAAGCTGGACGTATTTTTTAAGAAAAAAGCTGAGGAGAATAGATCTAAAGCTGTCATTGCTTCTAACATAAATAGAAAACATGTAAACAAAGAAAACTATATAGACCCAGTTTCGCAGAATTCTGCGAAACTGGAAGTTCAAAGCATTGACGTCCGTGAAGAAGTAGCAAAAGCAGCAGGCGTAAGTCACTTTACAATCCCCCAAATAAAAAGGATTTTCCGGGCTGCCTCCGGCAAGCAAAATAAGCTATCTCAAGAGTTATTTTGCGTTTATGATCCAAACTAGTAAAGCAGGGATCGACGAGAACATCGTCAAAGTAAGTGTGCCCGCCGAGCCAAAAAAATTAAGTTTTTAGATTAACTTATTGCATTTTTATCTATCACTAGCTTTTTCCGGGCAGTGTACCTAAAGTTCTGTAAGTGCGACAAGAAGTTGAGTATTTTTGCACATGCCCCCGAAAAGGTATACGACGAGAAGTTATACCATCGATTGCAGTATAATTCGACTTTCTATCCATTCAGTTCCGTTACGAAAAAAATTATGATAGGGATTTACTGAATAATTAGAAATTTAGGAGTATATGTGTTTCCGTTGCAAAAATAAGAAAGGGAGGCTGAGAAAAAATTTTGGGATTATTTAAAATGGTTGTACTTCTTATACGCCTGCTCGTCCCCAACTAACACTCTTTTTCAAATAAGATTAAGATAGTTTCTAATTTTGTTAGCGAGCATTAGCCAAATGAAGTTTATCGAGTAAAATAAGATAATAACAAGCGCCCTTGGAAGTTCCCAGAACGAGCCCGGGATAATATACACAAAAAAGATATACGTCATAAATATTGCAAAAATTATATATAAAGATCTCTCAAAAACACTGGGAGGGCGCATATCATTATTATGACCTTTAGGAATAAAAAATTACTTAAGTTTATTATAAATAGGACGGGTATTATATGAGGCTATCTCAAAGAAGAAAACGATTGACTAGGCTAGGACTTCTGAAATAAGTACTGTAAAAACATTTAAATATTTTTAATACTGATATTATTATGTAGACCCTAATTAGTGGGTCTTCTGGGACAGACTTTCATCGAATCTGTTCTAACCTCAGCCTGGGCGGGGTTGAGCTCCCGCCCGCCTACCTTTTACTTAGTCCTTGTTTTTGTTTTGAAGCTTTTCAAGCAGGCGTCTGTATGGATCCTTTGCTTTTGATTGGTTCTTGAGGTACTTCTGGCATGACAAGCATGTCTAAACTATTAGTTATGATAGTAAGTACCTTCTAAGATTATTATATTATTAATTGTACGTCATTCTGCAAGGATCATATTTTGATAGTGTTTTTGTATCTACGAAAAAAATTGTTTCAGAAAACGACTAAAACAAGGGTATAAAATTCCTTATTTCAGTTAGTTTTTGCAATAAAAATTAGGGTGTTGCAAGAGCCTAATCAAAAAGAAAGTTTTCACATTTGTTCATTGTTTTGGACTGAAAGTTAATATATATAAAGTAAAAAATTACACTCTTCGAACTCTTGAATTGCTTACGTCAGTATAGTCAGAGTTAAGCTGTTTATAGACAAAAAACGCTGTTTATATTAATTTTTAACTTAAAAAAGACTTATATACACTAAGATTGAATAATGTTTTCTTTTATACTTATTTCTGAATATGAGTTGAGGCATATACTCAAATAAATAATTTATGATTAAATCATTAAATAGTATAAGTGTTGGAAAGTAATCCAGACTCAGAATTCGTTTGAAAATTGCACTGTTAGGGAACCTGTACACAAAAGTTATAAAGAATTAATAAAAATGAGTTTATGGAGTTTGAAAGCACCTTCCAAGTTCTCTAAACTCCATAAGATACGCCCCAGGAGGCATAATAAGTTAGCTTTGCATATATTTAAGCTTGCTTACTTTTGCCTCCTGGGGAAAAATATACAGGAGGCATAAAATGAAGCATGGTAAAAGACTGTTAATGGGAATGCTGTTATTGACTATATTTCTGGTAAATTTAGCAGCTCCGGCGTCAGCATACTCGTATGGTGGATATAAATGGAACGCAAATTATGTAGTTCCTAAGATAGACTCTTCAGTTCCAAGCTCTTGGACAACTGCTATAAAGGCAGGTGCAACTGCATGGAATAATGCAGGTGCAGCGTTCACCTTCAAATGGATAACAAGCCTAGCCAACAACAAGGTATATTGCGCAAGTGCTGGAGATACATATTTAGGACAATCTACTCCAACCCGTGATGGGAATTATAACATAGGTTATAAAACGTGTTTTAACACTGATTATTCTTGGTCAACCGCATCAGGTGGAGAATCTGGAAAGTGGGATGTGCAGAGTGTGGCTACTCACGAATTCGGGCATTGGTTAACTTTGTATGATTTATACGATTCTACAGATTCTGAGAAAACAATGTATGAGTGGACAGCTAGCAACGAAATAAAGAAGAGAACTCTTGATTCAGACGATATAAACGGAATCAAACATATTTATCCTTAAGGGGTGATGACAATGAATAAGAACATAAAATATATGATTGTTTTTTTTGGAGCAGTTTCATTGATAATATTAAGTTCTCTAGCATTGTCCGGCTCACACGATGTTATTAAAAATACAAACAGTCCCTCACAAGATAACACTAAACTTTCAAATAATGATATGCCTTTATATAGTAAATCCAGTGCGTCCCTTCCACTACTAGATAATGAAGAATTGAGTAACCGTTCTGAAATGATTATAATAGGTACAGTGAAAGAAACACTTCCAAGCAAATGGACTTCTGCTGACGGTAAAAGACCTAAGGGCATTGATTCATTTAGCCTGGAGAACTCCATCTACACCGATATCACAATAAATGTAGACAAGTATCTCAAAAACCCGTCTTCATCTAAAGAAGTCACAGTGAGACTAGATGGCGGGACAGTAGGAAATGATACTTTAGAAGCTGATTATGAACCAACGTTCAAACCAGGTGAAAAGGTTCTACTTTTTTTGACGGACGATGTTGTTGCAGGTACTAGTAAAATAGGGCCAAAACATTTTAGAGCCACAGGATGTATGCTAGGTAAGTTCACATTGACTGATGATGGGAAAGCGGTAAGACGTGATAAAACTGTCAATCAGGATGAACTATTGAGCGCAATTAAAAACAAATCATCTGTTTAAGTAGCCTTTTAAGGCTACATAATTTTTGTGATGATTAGTTAACATGGAATTTGTGAGACTGTTGAGAAAGTAGAATTTCAGAAAAATTTCTATGAAAGGAAGAAAATTAACTTTTCTTTCTAAACTTTTTCTAAAGCTACTTTTCAATCAGAGCCCGATCTCTATTATTACCGCAATTATTTAAAAGTGCTTCAATATCTGGCTGCGTGAGCAAGTCCTCAGGTAACTTTCTACTTTGCTGAGGCTTTATTGCTATTGCTTTCGCAGCTTCATTGTTTATGCCCTTTAAAAAAGCTTTTACTGTTGCTAGCTTTACGTATTTGGTTCCCTCTTTATATTTTTGAGGGTTATTTTTTCCTTTGTATACCTGTTTGTCAAGGTATTCGCAAAAATCTAGTATATCATCTTCAGTCAATCTTTCGAAAGGCACCTTACACCAAACACCAAACTGCGTTAAGAATTGGTAATGGTTCACAAGAGTGCGTTCTCGCATTCCAGCTGCTTTTAGTTGCCGAACATGCTTTCGAATTGCCGCATAATTTTCGCCTAACATCTTAACTTGTGCACTGTCAAAATAATTTTGCCAGTATTCCAGCTCATTCCCCATAAAAAGAAAAAAGAAGTAAAAGGTTAAAAAGGCTTGCCTTTCCATCACATTTCACTTGGAAAGGCTTTCAGTTCAAAAAGATACTACGATTTATTCTTGTCTTGCCTTTTTAGTCCAGGCGTACAATCCTTACAAGGGATTGGATCGGGACATTAGCAATCATATCTGCGCCTTTTTTATCTACAAGAACTACTACAGCCCTTGGTTTGGCGCCCATTTCCCGAAGCTGCTCAATTACCTCCATAGTTGTGGAACCTGTGGTAATAACATCGTCCACGATCACGCAGTTCTTGCCTGCAACGCTTCCGAAGTTTCTGCTTATTGTCCCTTTATGACCTGGCTGGACTACATCCTGTCCTTTACGGGAATGATAGAGGGCAAAGTCAGCTCCCAGTTCATTTGCCATCATGCTTGCTAGGGGAATGCCGCTGGCAGCGACACCGACAACAACGTCGACTTCGGTGTTTGTTTTTTCCAGAGTCTCAAGTACCATGTCACAGAGCGCAAGTGAGATGTAGTGGAGCCGTGTAGCACTTTTCCCTATGCTGCTCCAATTTACGGAAATATCCTTTGGAGCGGGGGCTGCTACTTCTTTTTTTGAACGGGTTAAAAGCCAGGTCACAGTTTCCCTTGAAACATTGAGTTCGTCGGCAATCTGGCCGGTTACAAGCCCGTTACTCTGCAATTCCACAGCTTTCTGGATTAAATCTTCTATGTTCTTCATGCCTCCATTCCCACCTGAATTTTTATCTGGCTGTATTTTTCGGCACTTTTCTCTGCATTTTTTTCACGATTTTACAACTTATTCGCAATACTTGCCTTGAATACTGCCTGGTAAACTATGTTCAAATGTATATTCTCTCAATTAAAGACACTATTACATTATCAAGCATTATATCTTTTTCTTTAGCTCAAAAATAACTCTTTTCTTTTCTACTTTTTTTCCTCTTTTTCTTAAGAGGGGAACCGCAGATAGGGCAAACATCCCCTTTGTCAAAAGTTTTTTTGCAGCCTATACACTGTTTTTGCCAGATAATAATATCCTTTATTTTTTTCTGGGCAATGGGCTTAACCTGAATCCCAAGCTGCACTGCAACGTTCTGGACTGCATAATCATCCGTAAGCAATAAGCCCCTATCCCTATATTCAAGAGCCTTTGCAAGGATTTCCAGGTCAGTCTTTGAGAGTTCTTCCGAGTCCCGCGTGAGCTCAGCCATTTTCCGAACCTCTTTTACCATTTCGGGATCTGGCCATTCTACACGTAACCCTCCTTCTTTTGCAAGATCAAAACGAAGGGAAGCATCCCCACTTTTTAATTCTTCTGCAACCGAAGGAACGGTAATTATGAGAGAACTGTCCAGGTCACAGTTTCCCATTATAAAAACCGCTGAGTCTGCTATGTAATAGGTCATTTTTCTTCTCTTTTCTCTTTTAGTATATAATTGATTCCCGCGAGTCCCATCCCGGCAGAGTTGCGGCCCTACAGCCCTAGTTTCGTCTCGGGAAGACTGCGCTCTTTTCAGCAGCTGGCAGCTCTTTTAGTGTGTCTCAAATTCGGAATAGGAAGCAAGAACCTGTTTTGCTCATTTGTGTTTCGCTTACTCAAAAAGACTAATCTCATACGAAGTTTCAAAACTCTATTTTGCCAAATTTGTTTCAGTGTGAAAAATCGTCCGCTACTTATAGTCACTGTTTCGTAATTATATAAAAGGTATACTCCAAAATTTGTACATCAAAAGATAATGTGAGTTCATAAGGGACAATTGCTGCCTACTACAATCAAAAAGCTTAAAGTGGTATCATCATATTGAAATATATAAGGAATTTAAAATGAAAGAAAAAGAAAAAATGATAGCAGGCAAACCTTACAGAGCTTTTGAGGAAGAACTGATCGCAGAACGTCAGGCTGCAAAGGAATTGATTTTTGAATTTAATTCTCTCCATCCAGGTAAAACTGAGCAGCGAAACAAAATTATTCAAAGACTCTTTGGCAAAACAGGTAAAAACTTCATTATTGAACCGCCCTTTCGCTGCGATTACGGATATAATATCTCCATAGGGGAGAATTTTTACGCCAATTATAATTGCACGATTATCGACTGCGCTAAAGTTATCATCGGTGACAACGCTTTTATTGCACCCAATGTGAGTCTTTTTACTGCAGGACATCCCGTACATCCTGATATACGGAATGAACAGTTGGAATATGCCCTCCCTATTTTTATAGGCAACAGTGTTTGGCTTGGAGGTGGCGTTATTGTGAATTCTGGTGTTACCATTGGCGATAACGCCGTCATCGGTTCTGGAAGTGTAGTAACAAAGGATATTCCGGCCAATGTAGTAGCTGTTGGCAGTCCGTGTAGGGTCAAACGCAAAATTACAGAAAAAGATAAAATTAATTTTTTAGAGATGCTACATGATGAATAAAAATATACTGATACTTACAGGTAGTCCACGGAAGAACGGGAATAGCGATATGCTGGCAGATGCCTTTATGAAAGGAGCAAAGGAAAAGGGGCATACAGTAAATAAAATAGAAGTGGCAAAACTCAATGTTAATGGATGCAAAGCCTGTATTATGTGCTGGACAAAGGATTGAGCCTGTGTTCAATGTGACGATATGAAAGAAATTGAACCATTACTCGAGAGTGCAGATATGCTTGTACTGGTTTCCATTTGTATTCGGTTAAGGATTTTGAGCTGCTGATCTCGATTTCGACGGAAAAACTCAAACCCAAATGTTTAGTGTTTAAATTGAAATCGATATCAGATTCCAGTTTTGCATTTGATGAATAATTTAACAAATTTTATGAAAATCAATGCAATTGATAACGATTTTTCCTTAACCGATGACCAATGTACTGGTTTCCCCTTTGTATTTTTTTGGGATTTCTGCACAGTTAAAGGCTGTAATTGACAGGTTTTGTGCCTACTGTGTGGATAGCCGTAAAAAATCTCTTAAGGTAAAAGAATCTGCTTTAATTATGTGTGGAGAGTGCGATGAAGAACGATTTTTCAGCGGCGCCATAGATACTTACAAGCATACGGCAGATTATATGAAATGGAAAGACAGGGGTATCTTAATAGCTACTAGCGTATCAGCAAAAGGAGATATTTTACAAGGAGATTGGCTAAATAAAGCGCAAGCTTTTGGCACTAGCATTTAAACAACTGACATCTTTTCACAACCTGAGTTTTGCTACCCAAACTGCATATAAGGGGCCCGTTATCCTTTTTGCTATGCTTCATCACTTAAGAGGACTAATTTATGGTTTTGAATCTTGCTCCTCTTAAATGATTAATTTATGATCCAGTTTATTTTTCATGAGTTACACCTTTGAATGACAAGAAAAGATTAGTGTTTGCTCAAAAAAGATAAAACTAAAGATGTTTTTTGAGTTAAATATAGCAAAAGTGTTCTGCTTAGGTCGTTCACTAATACGTGATTGATGTTTTCATAACGTTCTCTTCAGCATGGCTTTTGCGTGCGTTTATTTGCTCGTACAGCAGGATGAACACAGTAGCGCCAAAAATGTGGGGCGCCAAAAATGTGGGAACAGAAAGAGCAGAAACTGGATTTCGATTAATTTGGAATAATTGTCAATCGACTACTGGTGGACTACCTCTGCTTATGTATTGACAAATATTTTGCTTATATATTGACAAGCCCTTTTCATGTTGTTTTGAAAATCTTGTCAAAGGGCTTGAACATGAAGGAATTTACTTTTGAAGAGAAAAATATTATTTTTAGATTTTACTTCGGGCAAATTGCCTTAAGGCCAGCTGCTACATCAGCCAGAAGTTCGATAGGAATTCCCATAATCATTTCTTCGTCTGAGATCTTGGTGTACGTCCTGCTGCCGCTGCAACCGACTGTGACTCCCACTTTGCCTTCTTTATATGTCTTCACAACCGCATCCGAGCATAAGCTTTGCTTTCCTGCAAAACTCGCTTCGATTCTGCCGCCCATTTTGTACATCATCGCCTGTGTAAGTAACATAACCTGTTTGGGAGTACAGATAATTACAACAACATCCGGAGTAAACGTGGTTTTTTCCAGGGGAGAATACAGAATGGCTTCTGTTGAGTTTGGGGGAAGCTTGGTGACTCCTTCAAGGGTGCGCCTGGCAGCGCCCTGGGTGCTGAACTGTTTGAGTTTATTAAAATAAAATTCTCCACTTGCGACTTTAGGAGGCATTTCTCCAAGACCCATTGCGCCAGCTCCACCTTTGCACATCTGGTCTTCACCCAGAGTATAGAACTCCTCACCTGTTCTTCTAACTCTATCAACCAGCTGGCAATGCCTCATAGTCTCATCTACTTTTTTTATTCCCTCCGGAACTTCTCCTCCTTTTGGGACCAGTTTCACGGCAACAGGGGAAGTCTTCAGTTTCAAACAATCTATAAGTTCTTGTCCATATTTGTTTATCTCTTTTACATCCATATTCTCAACTCGGGTTTTGAAACTTTTGTCACTTCTAAGACAATAATACCGTTTTATAATTTCCAAAGTATTTTTAGAACTTGTTTGTCTAGTTCGGGACAAATAAGACATGACAATTTTTATCAAATTTTTACTGGAAACTTTAGAATTATCTTATCAGTTACGGACAAATTCTTATCGGTTAAGGTCAATTCTTATCAGTTACAGGCAAATAATACATGATAAGATTCGATATAAGCATTCCCAAGTTTATATGTATACAGGCAGTTTCTCACAGTACTACTATTTTCGGCTGTTTTTTTCAGTACTGAGAATCTCGGAGGATCTTTCCAAAAGAAATAAGGGGGTTTATGGGAAAGTTCACTCTAATTTATCGAAAATAATCTCCATCTTTCCCATTTCTCGAGCAAGATTCTTCGAAATCATGCCGTTTTCAAGCCAGCAAGCGTTCATTACTGCTGCCGGAACAAGACAGGTAGGCGTAAGAGGCATTTCAGCTGATTTCCTGGCAAGTATAGTTTCTGGACCCCCCATAAGGTCTTTCATTTCCACATCAAAACGTGTGCCCCATTTTCGGAGTTTTTCGCATGTAGACTTAATATGTATATGAGTACTTTTTCCCTCCTTAGTGGCAATTATCTTTGTCGTATGTCCACATATTGTGTTCAATGAAATCTCTGTAACCATTATCTCTCCTCGTTATTGTTATTTTTCCCGTGATATCGGACCTTTTTTAGCATGGAGTTTAAATTGGAAATTAATATCCCAACTTTAACCTGCAAAAGATTCATTTACCTTATATTTATATAATTTTTAGCATATACCTTTTTTTCACTTGCGCCTGTGAACGTATTATAGAACTTCTGTTTAGGACTCGGCAACATTTTTAATTGCAACTCTGTAATCCATATTTGCAGCATTATTAATTGCGCCTCTATAATCCATACTTACATCTCCGTATCCACATTTACACCTCTGTATCTGTATTTACATCTCCGTATCCACATTTACACCTCTGTATCTGTATTTACACCTCTGTATCTGTATTTACAGCTCTCTAATTTAATCTCATTTTACAGATACAGGCAGGATGTAAAATTGAATTTTTTCCTGGTTTTCTGATCGTAAAGTTCTTATACGATCCTATTTGTATTGATTAGTCCATAGCAAATATGCTAGTTAAGTACTCCTGCTAATATAATTAATATATAATCAGAGCGATAAGTAATGCTTATGCCCTGACACGATCACCAGATCAGGATTACAGTATATTTACAATAGGAAAAATATAGAATTACAATAGGAAAATACATAAATAATCATTAAAGATAAGCATTAATTATAATTTCAATACATGATGAGGTTTTAAAATGAGATGGCAAGGTAGCTCCAGAAGAAAAGTGACTGGTGGGAAAGTTATTGCTGCCCGTGGGAAGCGCAAGTTCGAAATGGGCCGTGAGTCTGCAGAAACCCGTATAAGTGAAACAAAGAGGAAAAATGTTCACACTATGGGAGGCAACAGGAAAGTAAGACTTCTTCAGTGCAATACTGCAAACGTAACCAATCCCAAAGACGGAAAAACCACTTCAACTCCCATTGAGACAGTTCTCGACAACGTTGCAAACAAGCACTACATCAGGCGTAACATTCTGACAAAAGGCTCAGTAATAAGGACTTCTCTCGGAACTGCTAAAGTTACAAGCAGACCGGGGCAGGAAGGAGTTGTAAATGCTGTATTAATTGAATAATTAAAATTTAACTTACCCCAAAACGGGGATTCTTTATCAAATTCCCTTACCTTGTGCCGGTGACTAATATGGATGAAAAGATTCGACATATACTGGAAATTCTTGAGAATGACGCACGAACGAGTCCAGAGGAAATAGCATCCTTTACGGATATGTCTGCACAGGAAGTTTCCCAGGCAATTGCAAAACTTGAAGAGACGGGAGTTATCCGGCACTACAAAACCATAGTTGATTGGGATCTGGTTGGGGAAAACTATGTTTATGCAGTTATTGAGTTGAAGGTTACTCTCGAGCGTAATCAGGGCTATCAGGCAATTGCAGAAAGAATCTACAAGTTTCCAGAAGTCAGGTCAGTAAGGCTCCTATCTGGAAATTATGACATATCCCTGACTGTCAGAGGAAAATCGATGAAGGATGTGGCTTTTTTCGTAGCAGAGAAAATTGCAACCCTCGATCAGGTACAAAGCACATCAACCCACTTCGTGCTGAAAACCTATAAAGAAGATGGGGTTATCCTCCATGAACCTGAAACGATTCAAAGGCTACCAGTCTCATTTTGATACGAGATGGTTCAGAGCCTGATTTTCCTATCAGATTTTACATTCCAGAATACTTATATAATTTTTATGGGGTGTTTTGCTTGAGACCTTCATGTGATCCTTCAAAGTTTGTTGCCGACGTTATGAAAGAAATTCCTCCTTCAGGAATACGCCGTTTTTTTGATCTGGTTTCCGGACTTGAGGATGTAATTTCCCTTGGTGTAGGAGAGCCTGACTTTATTACTCCATGGCATATCCGTGAAATGTGTATTCACTCTCTGGAAAAAGGGCAAACCTCGTATACTTCAAATTACGGGCTTCCGGAACTCAGAGACGAACTTACCAGAACCTACTACAGGCGTTACGGTCTGGACTATAACCCTTCATCCGAGATCCTCATTACAACAGGTGTGAGTGAAGCTCTGGACATAGCAGTAAGGACCGTAGTCAACCCTGGTGATGAGGTTATTATCGTCCAGCCCTCTTATGTGGCATATATGCCTTCGGTGATTCTTGCAGGAGGTAAACCGGTTATAGTTTCCACCCACAGGGACGATGAGTTTAGCCTGACTGCAGAATCCCTCAAACCCGCAATCACGGACAAGACAAAAGCAATAATTCTCAATTTTCCTAATAATCCCACAGGAGCGATTATGTCAAAGGAAGGACTCGAGGATATTGCTGACCTGGTTGTGGAGAATGACCTGTTTGTTATCTCGGACGAAGTTTACGAGTGCCTTACCTATGAAGGCAAGCATGTCCCATTATCTTCACTTGAAGGCATGAAAGAGCGGACTGTTATGCTTAATGGCTTTTCCAAGGCCTATGCAATGACAGGACTAAGGCTCGGCTTTGCAATGGGCTCTCCGGAGATCATCCATTCAATGATGATGATCCATCAGTACTGCATGATGTGTGCTCCCGTAACTGCTCAGGTAGGCGCAATCGAAGCACTTCGTCACGGAAAAGATGAAATGGAGAGGATGGTTCGGGAATATGACCGGCGCAGGCACTTTATTGTAAGAGGCTTTAACAGAATAGGGCTTGAGTGCTGCAACCCTAAAGGTGCATTTTACGCCTTCCCCTATATAGGAAATACCGGCCTTTCTTCCTCTGAGTTTGCAGAACGCCTTCTGGATGAAAAGAAAGTCGTTGCAATCCCCGGAGATGCCTTTGGAGAGGCAGGTGAAGGCTTCCTGCGCTGCGCCTACGCGGCGTCTACAAATGATATTAGAAAAGCGTTAGATAGAATGGAAGACTTTGTGGACGGTTTAAAGCAGTAAACTCAGCAGACTTTCCGTCCCTTTTGTCTTATATTTCTATTTTACTTCTTTGCTTTTTTATTGCTCTACTTTTTTATTGCTCTACTTTTTTATTGCTCTACTTTTTTATTGCTCTACTTTCTTATTGCTCTACTTTCTTATTGCTCTACTTTCTTATTGCTTTACTCTTTTATTGTTTTACTCTTTTATTGTTTTACTCTTTTATTGTTTTACTCTTTTATTGTTTTACCTTTTTATTGCTTCTTATTTTGCTCATGTTCAGTTTAACTTAGGACATTTCTCAAAGTTATAACCCCTACTGCTGCCGAAGTTAGTTAATTATATATACGATATCCAGGCTCAATTAGCTTGACGTTTATGAAACCCATTATTCCTGAAGATGAGCGTTCTAAAGAACCTCTTGACACTGATAGGGTAATTTATCACCCGGATATGATAAGGGCTAATGAATGGGTCCTGAACGAATATGAAGCTCCTTATAAGGAACTCTGTATTTTTGTTCCCTGTGCCAAAAGGAAACCCTATCATGAAAGTCCTTCTCACAAAAAATTTGATAGAATAATTTTTGGAATTGCAAAACCTGAGGATGTACATATAGTAACCTTCGGGACATGCGGAATTACCCCCAG
This sequence comes from Methanosarcina spelaei, assembly GCF_002287235.1. Classification (GTDB taxonomy): domain Archaea; phylum Halobacteriota; class Methanosarcinia; order Methanosarcinales; family Methanosarcinaceae; genus Methanosarcina; species Methanosarcina spelaei. Next base: position 27,166 of record NZ_LMVP01000538.1, on the reverse strand, counting down.
GGAACTTGATACTCAATATCCGTTCATGCATTACAGCTTTATGATGGGTAAATGTAACGTGGCAAAAATTAAACGAGATTTTATAAAAATGGAAAGCGAAAGACTTGCCGCTTACCTTGAAAAAACAAGGGATAATTACAAACACAGAATAGCTTACTGTATAGGAGATTTCCGAACTGCAATGGAAAAAGCCGTGGAAATGGTTGACATAGAAGTTGATATCGTGCCGAAAGAATCAACTATTCAGAAAATGATCCAGCCAGATAAACCTTTTATCTATAACAGCCTATCCTCAAGAGAGTACCTTCAGGACTTTTCAGACGCAATTACGGATGCTCTTAAACTCCCAGGGAGAAAAGTAGGACTTAAAGAAGATATTTCGGTTGATGACACTGATTGGTACCTTCTTTAAAACTAAGCACTTTCTTTTTCTCTTTTTTTAGGAGAATTTCGATAAACATCAGTTTTTGGCTGGTCCTTTATATTTGGTATAACAATTTATTAAAAAAATTGTTGTTTGAATATTTCTTGCTAATATTAATTTAAACACTGTTTTTACTGCATATCCAGTTGAAATATGTTTTTTGGCTCTATAGAAATCCTAAGAAATAATGGATCTTTGCTAATTTAAACTGAATGTCGTCATGTTTCATTATATCATTGCTTCTTGCAACTGGTAGATAGGTTTCTACAAAGCTCTTTTTTCGATCTAAGATATTCAATTGTTAACTACAATATATCTGGACCTGGTTTCAGTACTGATGCTCTCCGAATTATTTACGGTTAAACTAACAGTGTATCGTCCTGCTTTATTGTATACGTATACAGGACTCTTTTCAGTTGAATTATTTCCATCTCCAAAATCCCATTTCCATGTATTTGGCAATCCTGTGCTATTGTCAGTAAAACTGACATTAAGCGGTGCAGGCCCTGAACCTGGAGATGCTGAAAAAAAAGCAGCAAGAGAATTTGAAACCGCAATATAACCGGTTTTTGTCAACGCATTACTGCCATTTGCATTACTTGCTGTTAATGTAACAGAATATAGGCCTGACTTATTATATGTGTGCACAGGGTTCTTTTCCGTTGAAGTATTCCCATCTCCGAAAACCCACCTCCATGAGGTTGGCGAGCCTGTGCTCTGGTCAGTAAAACTAACAGTAAGAGGTGTTTTTCCTGAAGTAGGGGATGCAGAGAAACTGGTAACAGGAGCATTTAAAATACCTGAAACGGCAATATAGTTGGTTTTTGTCAAGGCATTGCTGCCGTTCGAGTTGCTTACTGCCAATTTAACAGAGTATAGTCCTGATTCATTGTATGTGTGTACAGGATTCTTTTCTGTCGAATTACTTCCATCTCCAAAATCCCATTTCCATGAATTTGGCGAACCTGTGCTCTGGTCAGTGAAACCAACGGCCAGTGGAGCCTTTCCAGAAATAGGAGATGCAGAGAAGCTGGCAGCAGGAGCAGCTAAAACACTAGAGACAGCAATATAGCTGGATTTTGTCAAGGCATTGCTGCCGTTTGCATTACTCGCTGTCAATGTAACAGTGTATCGTCCGGATTTATTATATGTGTGTACAGGATTTTTTTCTGTTGAAGTGTTTCCGTCTCCAAAAGCCCATCTCCATGCAGTTGGTGCTCCTGTGCTCTGGCCAGTAAAACAAACAACAAGAGGCATGCTTCCTGAAGCAGGGGATGCAAAATAGCTGGTAATAGGAGCAGCTAAAATATTTGACACATAAATATAACCGGTTTTTGTCAAGGTATTGCTGCCGTTTGCATTACTCGCTGTCAATGTAACGGTATATCGTCCTGATTTATTGTATGTGTGTACAGGATTTTTATCTGCTGAGGTGGTTCCGTCTCCAAAAGCCCATTTCCGTGAAGCTGGCGAACCTGTACTCTGGTCAGTAAAACTAACAGTAAGAGGCATACTTCCTGCAGTCGGAGTTGCTGAAAAGGCGGTGACAGGAACAATATGGTCCGGACTCGATACCACACTACCGTTCACAGAAACTACACTTATATAGTTTGATTTTTGCACCTTATCACTACCTCCCTCACTGGTCGTCGTCAGAGCAACAGTATAATTCCCTGATTTATTGTATGTGTGTACAGGATTCATTTCTGTTGAATTACCTCCATCTCCAAAGGTCCATTTCCATGAAATTGGCTTTCCTGTACTTTTGTCAGTAAAATTAACAGTAAGAGGCACTTTTCCTGAAGTAGGGGATGCAGAGAAGCTGGTAACAGAAGTGTTTGAAACGTTTGAAACGACAGCAATATAACCGGTTTTTGTCAAGGCGTTGCTGCCGTTTGAGTTACTCGCTGTCAATTTAACGGAGTATAGCCCTGATTCGTTGTATGTATGTACAGGATTCTTTTCTGTTGAATTACTTCCATCTCCAAAATTCCATTTCCATGCAGTCGGTGACCCTGTACTCTGGCCAGTAAAACTAACAGTAAGAGGCGATTTTCCTGAAGTTGGGGACGCAGAGAAACTGGTAACAGGTATATTTAAATCGCTTGAGACAGCAATATAGCCGGTTTTTGTCAAGGCATTACTGCCTATTTCATCACTTGCTGTCAATGTTACAGAATAAAGTCCTGATTTGTTGAATGTGTGCACAGGATTTTTTTCTGTTGAAGTATTCCCATCTCCAAAACTCCACTTTCGTTCAGTTTGCGAGCCTGTACTCTGGCCGATAAAGTCAACCGTAAGAGGCGCTTTTCCTGAAGTAAGAGATGCAGAGAAGCCTGGGACAGGCGGATTTAAAACGTTTGAAACAAGAATATAGCCGGTTTTTGTTAATGTACTACTGCCATCGGCATTACTTACTGCTAATGTAATAGAATATAATCCTGCTTTGCTGTACGTATGTACAGGGTTCTTCCCGGTTGAATACGTTCCGTCTCCAAAAGTCCACTTCGTTGAGGTTAGTGATCCTGTACTCTGATCAGTAAAACTAACAGTAAGAGGTGTTTTCCCTGAAGTTGGGGATGCAGAAAAAGCAGCAATAGGAGCTTCATATCCATTTGAAATAGTTATATAGCTGGATTTTGTTACTTCAGTTTTGTTTCCAGTTTCGTTCAATGTCAATGTAACAGAATATTTACCTGATTTTCGATATATGTGCACAGGATTCTTTTCTGTTGAATTCGTCCCGTCTCCAAAATCCCATTTCCATGAGGCTGGTGATCCTGTACTCTGATCAGTAAAACTAACGCTAAGTGGCGACGTTCCTGAAGTTGGGGATACAGAGAACCCTGGCTTTGCTAGAACGGTTATTGTAGCAATTTTCGAATCAGTACCGTTTTTATTGTTTACTGTAAGTGTTACATTGTAATTCCCTGCTCTGGAATAAGTGTGTACTGGATTCTGCTGTGTCGAAGTGGATTTGTCTCCAAAATTCCAGTTCCAACCATCCGCATTCTTCGAGAAATCCGTAAACTGAACTGAAAGAGGAGCATAACCTGATGTGAGATTGCTGCTGAAGTTTACAACGGGATAATCTGGTTGCGCCGGGAGAGGACCGATAAACTGACCGAAAGCAGTAGGACTGAAACCTGTGTTTACTGTAGATATAACCCTATCCGTAACCGTATCAATTACAGAGGCAGTACTTCCGAGATTATCACTATCGCCGGAGTTTGCTACATATATCTTTGTTCCATCCGGAGTGACTGCAATTCCATAAGGGTTTTTTCCGACTTTCACAGTTGCTATAACATTTTTTGTTGCGGTATCGATTACCGAGACATTGTTACTGCCTTCATCTGCCACATACACTTTTGTTCCATCAGGAGTTACTGTAACTCCCATGGGCCATTCTCCCACAGGCACTGTGGCTGTAACAGTGTTTGTAGATGTATCAACTATAGAAATAGTATTACTTTCACAATTAGTCACATACAGTACTGTTCCCATCTGGTTAACTGTAACTCCACAGGGGCCAGATCCAACTTCCACAGTCGCTATAACAGCGTTTGTGCTGGTGTCAATTACAGAGACAGTGTTGCTATAACGGTTTGCCACATATACTTTTTTCCCATCCGGTGTAATTGCAACCCCTAGCGGATTAACTCCTACAGGCACCGTGGCTATAACAGTGTTTGTAAACGTATCAATTACAGAGACACCTTTGATATCACGATCTGCCACGTACAGCTTTTTTCCGTCCGGGGTGACTGCAATTCCACAGGGACTATATTTATAGCCTACATCCACTATAGCTGTAACCTTATTTATTGCCGTGTCAATTACAGAAACCGTACCCCTGTTGCCGTACCTGGTATTTGTCACATATACTTTTGTTCCATCCGGACTCACTGCAGCCCCAAAAGGCTCGGTCCCTACGGGCACTGTAGCTGTAAGGGTGTTATCTCCTGTGTTAACTACAGAAACAGTGTTGCTGTTGAGATTTGTAATAAATGCATACGAAGGTGCAGGAAAACCTTTTGGTACAACATTTACCGTAGCAAGCTTTGAATCTGTGCCGTTTGGATTGCTTACTGTCAGGCTAACAGTATAGATTCCTGTTGCAGAATAAGTATGCGCAGGGTTCTGCTTTGTTGAACCAGACCCGTCTCCAAAATCCCAGACCCATTTAGTTGCATCTTTTGAGAGATCCGTAAACTGCACAGGTACAGAAGGGAAAACATATTCCGATGTGATATTGCTGCTGAAATTCGCTAAAGGATAAACTGGTTCTATTGGGATAGAACCTATAAACTGGCCCGAAGCATAAGGGCTGTTTTCTACAAGCACCGTGGCTGTAATAGCATTGGTTGCAGTGTCAATTACAGAGACAGTGTTATAGAAGCTGATAGCTACATATACTTTTTTTCCATCCGGGGTGACTGCAATTCCCATAGGATCGGAGCCTACAGGGATCGCAGCTGTAATTTTGTTTGTTACAGTGTCAATTACAGAGACAGTGCTGAAATACTCATCATTATTGGTCACATACACCTTTTTTCCATCTGGATTAACTGTAACTCCAGAAGGAACTCCCCCTACCGTCAATGTATTTGTAACGCTGTTTGTCGCCGTGTCAATCACAGAAATGCTTTCACTATCTGAGTTCGCCACATACACTCTGGTTCCGTCCGGTGTGACCGCAATTTCTTTAGGACCTCTTCCTACGGATATCGTGGTTATAACGGTTTTTGTGGTAGTGTCAAATATAGAAACTGTGTTATCCTCATAATTTGTAACATATAACTTTTTTCCATCCGGACTTACCGCTACTCCAGCAGGAGATTTTCCAGTATTCAATGTACTTACAACAGTATTTGCACCGGTATCAATTACAGAAACATTGTTACTAAAACGGTTTGTCACATAAACTTTTTTTCCGTCAGGACTAACTGCAATTCCCTGGGGAGAATTTCCTGCACGCACAGTGGCTACAACACTATTTGTTGCCGTATCGATTACAGATACATCACTGCTACGAGCACTTACTACGTAAACCTTTGTCCCATTCGGGTTAATTGCAACTCCAATAGGGTTGGATCCTACGGGTATTGTAGTTGTAACTTTGTTTGTAGTCGCATCAATTACAGAGACACTATTACTCTCTGAATTTGTAATGTATGCAAATGGCGAGGCTCCTGCAATGCTCACCAACATTAAAAAAGTAAGTACCGTTATCCCCAAAACTTTATTTAAGGTCTGTCCCCTAAACCTTCTAACACAATTCTTTCCTTTCATTTTAGACCGCCAGTATATGGATCATTTTGAATTTACCGGGATTTTGAGCAACCCTGAAATTTGACTGGTGTTTATAAAAGATAGTATAGCAATCTATCGAAGTCAGAGCTTTTTTGGGTAAGCTGGTTATCGCAACTAAGTGCTGCTATAAAAACGACTGCATGAACAAGATTTCACAGAACTATGAAAAATAATTGTATGTAAACAGATAATAATTTTTCCTATATTAACTAACAGGTTTGGTAAAAGTAGATTCTTCTTTTACGATATATAATTATCTTTATATAATATTCCAAATTAGAATACGATCAAAATTTAAAAAAGTATATCTCTAAGCTCAAAACTTAGTAACTATTCAGATTGAGTAAAATGACACTTGTAATGTGACAAATAACGTAACTATTCAGATTGAGTAAAAATAACATTTATAATTAGAAAAAAAGTCTGCTTTAAGAAGGAAAGTAAAGAATTAGTCATTTTCAATGCCTGAGTTTTCTACTGAAAGCATGAGTTCTCCGTAAAGCAGCTTTTCGAGAGTTTCGGCTACATACTTCCTTTGCTGGTACTTCTGGATATCCTCGTGCATCCTGAGATCAGAATCTACCTGGACTCGTACGAGAGCAAAATGAAAGGCTTTTTCATTCTTAATCGGCGTAGTATAGAAAGTTTCAAGGAGGTAAGGAAGTTTGAGGGGATCTTCTATAACTTCACTTAAAAGTAGCATCTCTTCAGGAATATCCTGGTAGTGTGAGGATATATCTTTTTTTCCGCTAATAAGTTGCAGGTTTTTTTCGGAATACTTTTTCTCAAAGATAATGATTTCGCCAATTATACTTCCCACCTCTTACTCAATTTAAATTTCAAGCTCCCTGAGTAGTTCCTGAGTAACTTCCAATGTTTCTGGTTGAACTGAAATAATGGCCTGTAAAAGGGAATAAAAAGGCTTAAGCCAGCATTCCCTTTACAATAATATCAATAGCCTCATCTTCTTCAAGACCGCGAGCCATTAGGGTTTCGACCTCTTTTTTGTCCACACACCCTATTGCAGCCTCGTGAGTTACCTTGGCCAGAGGATTATCTACTCGTACAATAGGAACAGCTTCGGCTTTTGCATTGCCCTGAATAACTTCCATGCAGTCTACGTGTCCCCTTGATCTTGGGGCGTGACCCTCAGTGATCCCCCTGAACTCCGACTCTGCATTATCAGTAATGGCCAATCGGCTCTTGATTACGCTTCTGGCATTTTCCCCATTAAGGGATATTTTCTCCAGGATTTTTATTTTATCATCTTTTTTCCCATAGACCTTGGTAACCATCTCACAAATCGAGTCTTTTTCGGCGTCCACACTGTAGTCAAATTCCAGATACCCTACCCTGCCCGAAACAAGTGAGAAATTTGTGTAGTAGCTGCCTCCTTCCTCTATTTTTATATGGGACTTTGGGATTACCTGAATTCCTCCATGAGGGCCATGAAAGTGAGTTTCAGTGTATTTTAGAGAGGCATTTTTTCCTACATGCATTTGAGCGTCCATTTTATGAATAATCTTTACAGCATTAGGAAATGTACAGTGGGCAACAAGTTCAACAGCTGAATTTTCTTCGGCCGTGAAATTCATATTTATTTTCTGGAGCCCGTCTTCAGGAATAAGTCCGAAGCAAAGATGAACAGGAAGTGGAATTTTGTACCCTTTCTTAATGGTCATTTTAACGTCCACTCCATGTTCGGTTTCCTGTGTCTCGAGTACGATTCCCTCTGTTCCGTTCGCATTAAGCACTTTGTTTCCACTTATCACAAGGCTTGAAAGCTCATGTTTATGCAGAACCGCAGCATCTCCCCCGGCTGCCGAATAGGCTGCGTCCATATCTTTGATTTCGCTGGAAAGTGTATTAAGAGTTATCTGAGTCATTTTTCAGGCCGCCTTTGGTGGTGATACCCTGCTGTCACAAGGTATACACCTGTTTTTGAAAAATTCACTGATTTCCAGAGGGTCTCCGCTCCTGAGGATAACCCCTTCACACATTAGGGATGCTTTATCGGAAGCGGCTGCAATTTCCTTTCTGTGCGTAATTACAAGTACCGAGGAGCCGTTTTCTTTGAAAGTTTGGATCAGGTTTACAATTTCCTTTAAGGAAACTACATCAATTCCGGAATCGGGTTCGTCAAGAATTGCAAGTTTCGGCTTCATTGTAATTATGGAAGCAAGTTCTATGCGTTTTCTCTCGCCTCCACTGAGCGCCTCTCCAACTTCCCTATCCAGGTATTTTTCAGGTTTAAGGTCGACTTTCCTTAGAGCTTCTTTTAGCTCTTCTTCAGTAACGCCTCCACTACCTTTTGCTCCAATTGCCAGGTAATCTCTGACTCTCAGTCCTTCAAAGCGGGCAGGTTCCTGCCAGGCAAGGGTAATACCTTTTCTTGCACGCTCGGTTATCGAAAGTTTTGAAATATCTTCCCCATTAAAGATGAGGCTGCCTTCCTCGTGTTCGTAACCCTGGAGTCCCATCAGAGTATAGGCAAGAGTACTTTTTCCTGCACCATTCGCGCCAATAATACTGTGAATTTCCCTGTCGCCTATCTCGAGATTGACCCCTCGGAGGATTTTCTTCCCATCACGGCTCAACACCAGGTTTTTTAAAGATAGAATCTACGACACCTCTATAAGTTTTTTACTTAGCCCTGCAGCAAATCCTTGCAGTGCTGCAAATCCTGAACCGTATTTACGTTTATTGCTAGTTTGGGATTATCAAGTATTAGATTAAAGTCTTCCTGTTCTTTTCGAATTTGAGAACTGTCCAGAATATTAATTCCGACAGGTACTATCAGCTTCCCATCCTTGTTAAAGACCGTATCCGGCCTGATTCCTGCTCCTTTGCAAACATTAATAGGGACATATACCGAAAGTGCCGGCTTTCCTTCTTCTTTATATTTTTTGATTACCAAATCGATAATCTCAGGGTTTATCAGGGGAAGATCTGACATAATAATCATTACAGGCCCAACCGTTTCTGCGGTTTCTACTGCATGAATCATATCCCCTACATAATTTCCGCCAAAAGTCCTGATTACACGAACTTCGCCTTTATAGCGTTCCTGAATCATAATCTCGGTCCTGGGAGTAACAGGTGAGATCGCTACAAAAACCCTGTCTATATTCTCTGAGGCCCTTAGGGTATCTATCACATAGGCTATAAGTGGTTTTCCAAGCAATTCAACACAGGGCTTTTCCCCCATTCCAAGCCTCTGTCCGAATCCTCCTGCCATTACAATAGCGTCCATTTTAAACCTCCCATGTATCCGTTCAGTGAAAAATTCAGGAGAACTGCAAGAACAATGAGCGCAGTTACTCTACCAATTTCGTTAGCAGTACCGATTCCATCGCCATTTAAGCCTCCAAAATGGACATAGCTTCGATTAAGAATCACCAGAGCCGAAATGCAGGCTCCCAGATAAGGCAGCAGTCCTATCCACCCGAAAGGCAAAAGGCAAACGATGGCCCCGAATATGAATCCAATCAGAAAATTCTTTCTGGTTGCTCCGTTTATAGTCATAGCTCCCAGGCCAGGATAAGCCTGTTTTTCCTGAGGAGGTATTGGCTTCCCAAAAGCAGCAATAGTTAGCATGGACTGTTTTGCGCTGACCTCTGCAATAAACATTGATGCAAACATTAAAGTAGGAAGGTTAACCCCGAAAGCAGCGGAGCCTACTTGCTGGACTGCCCTTATCGAACTGTACAGAGTAAGTAGTAAGAGAATACAGAAGGACACGCCTCCTGTCCCTATTGTCGTATCTTTCAGGGCCTTGATTTTCTTCTCACGTGACCCATGGGCCATAAAACCGTCCCCTATGTCCGTGACTCCATCGAGATGGTTAAAGCCTGTAATGTAATATATGAATCCCATGATGAGGGCTGCAAGCACAGGCCCTGGAAATATTACCTGCCCTATGAATGCAACTGCCCCTATGAGAAGCCCGAGTACTGCTCCCACAATGGGATAAAAGTAGATTTTCTTCATGAGTTCATCGATTCCTTCCATGCTAATTCCCACAGGAATCGTTGACAGGAATCCAAACCCAGATTTAAAAGCAAGAAAATATGAATTCATTGCGAACCGCCTGTTTTTTAATCCTTTCCTTCTATCAGTCCTTTCCTACAAATTCTGCCATACCTCTTGAGTACATATTGGAAGACACGCCTCCTATAAGGCCCCCGATCACGTCATCCATAAAAGGCCCGAGCTTTGCAAGGATTCCAGGCTTCTGTTTGTCAAACCTGACAAACTCAAAAGCACCCTTGGAACCGCTGATATATGTTGCAATACTTGTGCCGAGCACTTCATCCGCAATTATAAAAGTGAGGTCTTTTTCATAGGAACTTTTGCTCAGGTTCGGAAGGTTTCCTGCCCTGCCTTCTCGCTCCAGCAGGACCCCGGAATAGATTAGAAGGCAGAGGTTTGGATCCGAAAGTGCGTACTTGAGTTCCCTTTTAAATAAAGCGTCTGCTTTCTCCCGAGTCTCTAAACCTGGATGCGGGACATACATTTCCAGAGCCGTATCAGCAAGGTCCTGAACACCGATGCCTTCTTCAGCAAGGACATCGAGGATGTTGATTGTAGATTTTTCTTCTACTTTCTCGGGCTGCCCTTTTTTCAGGTCTCTTTCCTCAATATCGGATAACTTCATATGATCACTTCGGGGTTGTTAAAACGGTTCTATTAGTTTTCGAAAATCTTTAACGCTATACACTGGCTTTTCTCAAAACCCTATTTCCCCATAACTTATTTCCGCATAGAACCTATTTCCGCATAGAATTCGCATTATATCAGGAATCGGGCTCTGGCAAGCAAAGGGAGGGTCACAGATGCAGGTATACTCCTGCTAACTGAATTACTGCCGCACAGGCAGCAAGCGAGAAGCCTGAAGCAACTGCTATTAATTGGGATACCCGTATTATATCTTTTACTTCGGTTGGAGGGTATAAGGCCCCAAGTATATAAGTATCGGGTTTTTCGAGTTTGACTCCGAGCGCTCCTGCAGTAGCTGCCATGGGATAGCCGGAGTTAGGAGACGGAGTTTTCATTCCGTCTTCAAAGGCACTTTTTATGCTATTTAGAGGGGAAATTTTCCCCAGTTTTTTCGGGAGCAGACTCATTATAAGGGCTGCTCCCAGAATGAATATGATTGAGATGCGAGCAGGAATCCAGTTCAATACATCATCGGATTTCGCTGAGAAATATCCAAGTTCCTTGTAAGGTTCGGTTTTGTACCCAACCATAGAATCCAGAGTACTTATGGCTTTAAACGCATATGCCGCCACAAGCCCGAATTCTCCGAAAAGGGCATAATAAAAAATGGGACTCAGGATGCCGTCAACATAGTTTTCGGACACAGATTCGATAACTGCAGAAGACATCTGGGTCCTGGTAAGTTTTGAAGTGTTCCGGCTTACATATATAGGGAGCATTTCCCGGACTTTGTCAAACCTATTTGCTTCGAGATGTCCGTAAATATCTTTTGCAGGGCTGAGCAGGCAGTTAATAGCAAAGGTGGCTTTTAGGAAATAAGCCTCTATAAGAAGGGCAAGCACCCTGGGAATTCCCGGAAGGGCTGTAATGTACAGCACGGAGTAACCCAGTAAAGCTGTAAAAAAAACACAGCAGAGAGCCATTACAACTCCGTAGGCTTTCCTGTGGGTCTGAGGAGCTGCATTTTTTAAGACATTGATTAGTTTTCCTATCCATACTACAGGGTGCACGGCAGCAGGCGGCTCTCCGAAAACTATATCTATAGCGGCTGCAAGCAAAAGCACCAGGGCAAGATGCCCGCTGTCTGGCACAATCATAGGATAGGCTCCATTACTTTCTTCCAGGCAACTTTCACGAGTTCATCAGTATCTCCTTCCTGCATAAGGCAGTCAAGGATTTTCTGCGCAGTTTCGGTTTTGTGAACCAGATGACAGTCAACACAGCTCCAGACTTTTCCACCTCTTGAGCTCTGGATCCACCTTCCTCCTGTACGTTCGTCTTCACAGGGATAGAATGGACAGAAGCAGAAGGTACAGTTCTGGCCTTCAAAATGGCAGGGATAATATTCGCAGGTTTTCCTGCCTCCAATGCCTTCTTCAGAAGCCTTTTCTATTACATTCTTCAGTTCTTGCTTTGCCTGTTCTTTACCCCACTGGGTAATTACATCCCCGATTGCGGCAATTAGCCTGTCGTTTACCTCTGCGGTCCGGACTGCAAGCCTTATGTAATCCTTTCCAAGACCGCGGAGGGAAGAGCAGTCCCTTATGAGGACTCCGCGAGCTGCCAGACGTGCAGTTAATTCCGTTGAATCAAGCATGAATTTGCTGATATTAACTAAAATAAAGTTTACATTCACTTCTCCGGCTTGAAAACCCCTTATCCTGTCGAGTTTAGCTTTAAAAATCTTTCCTTCTTCCCTGATCATAGTTCTTGCTTTTTTCAGGTATGGGTTTTCAATCCCGCCTTCAATATTAAGAAGGGAGGTCGCTACAGCATTTGCTACGGTTCCGAGGTTCCAGGAAAGCCTGGCAGTATCCAGAATTTCAGCTACTTCAGGGGAAGCTATTCCGAGGCCCATTCTGATTCCCGGGATTGCAAAGTCCTTTGTGAGAGAACGCATGACAAAAACGTAATTGTTGTTTGCTGCAAGGTCTGCAACGCTCTGTAAAGGATCAGATAGCTCGATAAAAGCCTCATCCACGAAAAGAAGGGTTTTATGCTTAGTACAGCGTTCTGCAAGAGCTTTGATTTCTTCTCGGGTACGGAGTTTACCTGTCGGGTTATTGGGGTTGCAAATAAAGAGAATTTTTGCTTTTTCCAGAAGCTCATCAGGAAGTGTTTCGACTTCATCCTGGCTTGGGTACTGCAGTTCTGCTCCCATAATCCGGCACTGCATCTCGTATTCTCCGAAAGTGGGCCAGGGCAGAAGGACAATATCTCCTTTTTCAACCACGCATTCCACTACAAGTCTGATAATTTCCGTTGAACCGTTACCCGGAATAATATTCTTTGGGCTTACTCCAAGCCCTACGAACTTTGCAGCAGCCTCCCGAAACTCAGGATACCTGTTGTCAGGATATTCGGTAAGTTTCTTAAAGCCAGTATTAAGAATCTCACCAAAGTTCAATCCGCTTTCCGGATGCTCAAAAGGATTTCCCAGAGGATTAAAGTTTGCACTGAAGTCAAGAATTTCACTTTCAGGAATCCCGTAAGTTTCAGATGTTTCCTGAACTAACCCTCCATGCCTGCAGGGCTTCAGGTCCAGTAGATGTTTCCTTAAAGGTACACTTCTTTGCTCGGACACGGTAATCGCAAATATTTAGTGTGAATCATGTATATTAATCTGCTTATTATATTATTCAACGTAAACTTGCCTTTATTTGCTTTACAATTGTTTGATTGCGAAAACTTAGGCTTTCGGAATCCATTATACTTTATTTTACAGATGAAAGATATTAATTAATTTTATTAAGCTCTTTAAAATCCAAACGTAAATCTCCAGTGTTATAGATTTGTAGTAAGAATTAAGCATATAAACAACGAATAAAAACGAATTAAAATTGGATCAATTTAGAATTAAGGGTTAAATATAGTAGTAAATATTAATTCCGCATTCTGCAAAGATATTATATGGAGATTTATTTGCTAAATTGCCTAAAAAACTTGATTGGCTGATTAATTCATTTTTAATCTACCTGCAATTAAGAAGCTGAGATAGTAGTTTTTGTGTGATAGTAGTTTTTATGTGATAGTAGTTTTGTGTATTACTACGGAAAATGAGTTTAATCGCAAAAATAGGAAAATTTAAAGCTACTAAAAGGTAAAAAAATTATTTTTAATATGTACTTTTATTAAAGAGCTGCCTACTATACTTAATCCGGTAAATAATTTAATCTAGTAAATAATTTAATCTGATAAGTAATTTAATCTGGTAAATAATTTAATCTGGCTAGTAAGACTCAAAACCCTTGAAAAAACTTTTTTAGAGAACTCTAAATGTTAGGGCAATTGCTTATATGTTAACCCCAAATTATTATACAATTTTTTGGATCAGTAAGAGGCTCCTCTTTTAATATTATGGAGCCAGGAATTATTTTAATTAGTTCATTTGCTTTATACGAATTAAATTCTTCTGGAGTGATTTCGTTATATGTTATGTAACCTCTTTTTGAGTTTAAAATTACTTTGTTTAAGTAAACGTCTTGAATAACACGAGGAAGCTCTGTAAAGGCATAGTTACTTATGACCAAATCATAGTTTTTTTGATCCAATTCGTTCATTGTTTTATAAGACAAAGTAGAGGGGATAATATAATTATCTAAAAATCTTTGAGCGAGATCAAGAGCTGGCTTTATATCTACTAAACAGTATGTTGCTGGTTTATAATAAGCATTGATAATCCTACACTGTCCTCCATATCCAACGCCGATTTCACAAATATTGAAGTTGTTCAGTGTTTGAAAATGAATCTTAAGGTCGGAAAGAACCTTAATATATCGAAGGGTAGTGGGTGAGATCATGCCAATTTTGTGGTATTCGTACATTCTTGGATTTCCGTAGAGGTCATTCTTCTTGAATGAGCTTATTGAATATAATATCTCAGCATCGTTACGGTCATATAGTAGTTTAAGGTATTCACTTCCCTGATCGCAAGAAACGTGCTCTAAAACCCGATTATAAATTGGATCTCTCCTAAAATTAACGAAAAATTTATAGTCATTACTTGCTTTGAGACATGATTGTGGATAGACTTGGTCATCTGATAAACTTGTAATAACTTTACGTGGAACCTTTTTAACTAAATTTAAGGGAATATTTGTTTTAACACGCAAATTTTCCATTAGATGTTTCATGTTATTATATTGGACCATACGTTTTTATATTTTTTGGAATGTAGGGGAGTTTTATTTGGGAGAGTTTTATTTTGTTGTGTTTCCGAGCATCAATTTTCATTTGTTTGAAATTTTTCTTTAATAGTTCATAAGAAATGCCCTTATTTCTTTGATTCTCATTGGCAGTGTTTATTATTTGCTGTAAATTTGAATTCAAATTTTTACATACTATGGAGAAAATTGACATCTTAATATGGAATTTTTACCCAGCAGTTCCTGAAATAATGATATGCAGAAAAATCAGCATATTGCCAGCATTTTTGCTACGGTTACACAACTTTCTCTTTCCAGGGAAAATTTGGATATAAAGCGAGTCACTTTTCTCCTTGATAAAACGTGAAGAGATTCTTGCCCTGTGTACCTCAAACCTTGAAGTTATTGCTTGCATTAGAGCCGTGAATCTCAAATTACAAAACTCATTGAACTATTTTTTACTTATTTTTCCAACTTTAATCTTTGTTACTTAAGACTCTTTCTTCACTACTCAAAAATTTCATTTCTTTCAGCCTTTTTCGGTTCATTCAAACTTCTTCCTTGAGCTGCCATTTTTTTGCCAACTTCAAGTTACTATTTTTTGCCGAATTTATATAGTATCGAAAAAGTAAAATAGTTTGCTTTTAACTACTACCTTCCAGAATCGCTAAAAAGCATATCATCAATTAAGCTAAGCAGCGTAAAATTCGGATAAGTAATAAGGCCCTTATTAGAATATCAGTAAATCAGAAATATGTGTGTCAGTAAACCAGAGATTACCCAGATTATCTTATGGACTGGCAATTTATGCCTAATCTCATGCCTATGCCTTAATACTGCTCCTTAATATTATGCCCTAAAGTTATGCCTTACAACATTATGTTTTAAAATAATTGTTTTAATTTATTATCAGGTGCATTTAAGAATGACAGTTAATAGACCAAGAGGTACCCGGGACTTTTTACCCGCCGATACTGCCCGGAGAAGATACGTGGAAAGTGTTATGCGAGACGTTGCCCGCAAATGGGACTACAGTGAGATTATTACACCCACGTTTGAACATCTAGATCTTTTCACCCTGAAGTCAGGGGAAGGGATTATAGGGGAACTCTACAACTTTACGGACAAAGGCGGCAGGGAAATGACTCTCAGGCCTGAGCTTACTGCTCCTGTCATGCGCCTGTATATAAACGAACTTCAGCCGTTTCCAAAACCTTTGAAATTGTTTTATTTCGAGAATTGTTTCCGCTATGAGCGTCCCCAGAAAGGTCGTTTCAGGGAGTTCTGGCAGTTCGGGGTTGAACTTATAGGAAGCGGAAAACCCGATTCCGATGCCGAGGTTATTGCCCTTGCCGACGCCATGTTAAAAGCCGTAGGAGTGAAGGGTGACATGAAGCTCGGAAACCTTGCAGTCATACGTACGCTCTTGAGCGGTTTTGAACCCGAAATCGTGAGCAATGTCATGCGGCTTGTGGACAAGAAAGAGTATGCAGGTCTCGAAGCCCTGCTTGAAGAGATAGGGGCCGAAAAACAGCTCAAATCCGACCTTTTTCACCTGATCAAGCTTGAAGGCAGGCATATTCTTCCTGAAGTAATAAAAATCGTAGGAAATATTCCTGAGCTTGTGAGCTTTGAAAGGACCCTCAAGCTTCTCGACGCATACGAAGTCGATTACTCCCTTGATTTCGGGATTGCACGCGGGCTTGACTACTACACAGGCATGGTTTTTGAGGTCTATGCCGAAGGCCTCGGTGCCCAGAAACAGGTATGCGGTGGAGGCTCTTACCAGCTTATCCAGCTTTTCGGAGGCGGAGATGTGCCTTCAACCGGCTTCGGGATAGGTTTTGACAGGATTATGGAGATCTGCCCTCTCACTCCTCCTGCCCCTAAAACCATTATGTTGATCTCGAAACCCGATGTCCATCTGGAAGCGATAGGTTTTGTAAATGAATTAAGAAAATATGTGCCGGTCCATGTAGACCTCATGGAACGTAACTTCAAAGCCCAGCTCTCCTATGCAAATACCATCAATGCCGACTACGTGGTCATAGTCGGAGAAAAAGAATTAGAAGCAGGGAAGCTTACGCTGAGGGATATGGTATCAGGAGAACAGGAACTTCTGACGCTGGAAGAGATTATTGAGAAAGTTTGTTAAGAACCAAACTAAAAAATCCTTTTCAGGCTGTCTCAAAATTCGACTAGTTTTACAAAAGTATTGATTTTCAAAAAAAGTACTGTGAAATATGGGTTACATTGCCATCCTTACTGTTTAACCTAATTTAACCTAATCATGAAAAATAGTAAGGATGTTAAGATTTAATTGTGGTAGGACTTACGCAGTAAATGAACTATATAAAGTATAAGCCGTTCTGCAATAAGTAATGTAGAAAGTGAAGTTCATTGGTTATCGGTTAAGGAATTTTCTTGCCCGAAATCTATCGATTTTGCACCAGAAGCCTACCTTAAATTTTGGCCAATTCACATGAAATCGATACCCTGTTCCAGCCTACAATAGAATCAAAAATTTTACAACTATTGAGGAAGTGGGGGCAATTTATCAAGATTCTTCACTTAACCGAAGACGCATGAAGTGAAGTTTAATGTTCCATGTCACTTTTTTGGGTTTAACCGCGTAAGTCCTATATGGACCAATCAACAGACTCTAAAATCCTTTTTGCTTATGAAGAGCCATCCAGTTAATATGATCCATAATTACATCGCTACGTTATCACATCTATTCTTTAAGAGACCCCATGAAAGTGAAGCTGCCCATAGGTACTCTTACACTTCTCAATGCTCTAGCCCCTTCATTAAAATCAAGCATATCAGCGGCATCTAAATATCGGTCATGATTATGATCTAAAATCCATATCATCTTCACCTCAACAGAAGATTCTTTAGGAATTGGCATGTTATCTGGAGTTTTTATCAACACTTCCAGATCACCTTTATAATTCGCAGGAACCACACCTTCGGTAGAGACAATTTGGAATCCACGCGATACTTTAACATCGCCGCTATCTATATCAGACAATTGAGGGTCCTTGCATCTAAGAGCTACCACTGTACCTTCCGGCACTTTATTGCAATGGGCTTCAAAAGCAAATTTTTCAGGACGGCCATCCAGGTTATTAAATTTGAGAGTTGACTCAACTGCAATAGGATCTACGTTAAGCCACCCACTCGCTCCGTTATTTCTACGCCAGGTTGCTGCGTCCCAATTCCCGGATATCGTTAAAGGATCGGATTTGGTAAAGAAATCCGTGGTAATTGCAGCAACTAAGCATGAATGTTTTGCAGTTTTAGGGTCAAACATAAATGCTTCACTAACTCCACGAACATTAATATTCATAGGACCCGGACTTCCATTAATAAGATTTACAACTCCTTCAATATCTCCAGTGTTTACAGTTTCCAGCTGTACCCAGTCTGATGGCCTTTGATTAAAACCGGGATCAGCATTAAACACCTTTACTTTTGGAGTAAGGGCTCCCAAAAATTGAAGATTTTGACAACGAACATATACATAATTTTTGTCAGTTTGCGATCTATTCCAGAATTTATTGTTCCAATTTGTAATTAACTGTTCTGCATCAAGAGGAGTATTTTCGTTGCACACTATATCCAGGCAATTACAATTGTCATTTTCTGGAATTTTTCCTTGATCCGATTGAAGCCTTCTGATCAATATACCTCTCCACTGAAGCATGGCAGAAGACGCATATTGTTGAGCCAGTGTTGGATCATAGCCTACAGACTTCACCATACAAGCAGCAAGTAAAGACGAATCCATTTTTATTCCATTCCAATAATTATCCGCATATACCGCACTGAATACATTAGCAATATCTTTCATCGTTAGGCTGGGATCCATACGCCTGTATATGTCAGCCATTGCTGTTGTATCATAATCACCATTTTTTTGATGAGCAATCGCTGCGTTCCACGTGTCTTGAATATTGTGTATATCGATTTTACTTTCAGTAATTAACATACATTCTTGGCTTAACATAATAATTAACACCTCATTTTTATCATATTTATATTAATTCGTAATATATTCATTTAAATTATGTCGTTTTTGTTATTACCTTGTAACATGATAATGTTATTTATACTTTTATAACCTTATAAAGAAAAATTTAATTTTAACAGGTAACTGATGACACCTATTTTTTTATAGGAGTTAATCCCAAAACTCAAAATGACTTGTCAAATTAAGGATAATCAATAGAGAACTTCAGATTATAAGGTGAATTTCGGAATAATTTTCATGATTAAAAACTTAATTTTATAGGAATTTGAAACTTAGAGATTCAATACTGAGTTTTGGAATAGCTCACTCCTGAGCTTCTGTTTATCCCATTGAATTTCCTCACAATTTTTGCAACGTAACCCAAAACAGTGATATTAGCATACAAAATGCAAATATACCGTTATGACGGGATATGCAAAACTACCTAAATTGGAAGCAGAATAAAAAACAGTCTGAAAGAGGTTTTCACATGCCCATACTGAGTATTATCGCCTGCAGGATGTTTGAGGACGAACTTTCCCATATCATTTAGAGTGATAGAGAACTGGAGCAGTTGATTGTGGTGGAAGGCAAGGATAGTTTCGGGCTACTCCAGAAGCTCAAATCCGATAACTGCCTGCCCAGAACAACGCCCCTGGACAAGGTTCCCTTTCTCCTGGGAAACGGGAACGACTCTGGCTTGATGACGATTTCAAAACTCCTGTTTATACTTCCTTTTTTCAGAAAAATTCACGAGAAGATAAAACTCAAAGCGGCTCACAGGGTGACGGTGGTCGTAAACCCCCCCCTTAGACTGGGGCTTCATGATGATCTTAATATCCTTAAGTCTGAAATCTACAAAAATATCAAAGAAATGGCCTCGTTTTCGGATGGAATCCTCCTCTTTTACTGCAGCTGCGGAGAAGCCTTTGAGAATCTGGAAGAAAACTTTTCGGAACTTGACTGCCCCCTTTACTGGCTGAAAGACGGAAATGGGGAAGTTGTGGCAGACTGCATAAGCGCCGCTCTCGGTGGAAACGCCGCCTACGACGAAATCATGTACGCCTGCAGGGGGACTGGCGCCCTCTACTTCACGTCCATGTGGGCTTCGAGCTGGAAGCAGATGGAAGAAGAAAGAAAGAAATCCCGGAATTTCAGAGATAATTTCCTGAAGGACCCTAGGTACTCACGAGTTGTAAAACTTGATACTGGCCTTTCATACGATCCTGATTTCCATAAAAATGTCCAGGATTTTGCCCGCACTTTCAACACGGAAATTATGGAAGTAAAAGGAAGTGTGGAACTTACAGAGAAGTCCTACAGGACAGCCAAAAACGGTGTTATCCAGCATACTCTGAAATCATTTTTCCATAACTTACAAGATATGTGATATACCATCTAACGTTTAGTAGGATGATTTCTCCTTCGTAGCTTTTCAACTTAAAGGAATTAGATAGAGATTATTATTCTCTTGATTTCCCCTTAATTCGTTATACATTTATTATGAACTCATCCCACAACGGATGCATTGATAAAAATTAACACACTGATTTGTTTCAATCACCAATGTTTATAAAGTTGATTAAAGTGTTAATTGTTAGAGACTTTGGTAATACAGATTATATAGGTGTTTAAAAATTGTAATGTTTGGAATTCAATCAGAGGTGGCATCAAAGATTGGAATCCAAAATTCAGAAGCTCGAACAGTTACTTACAAAAAAACCACTTTCCGCAGATGCACACAAAAACGCAATCAACTTTCCCAGTATGGCAGTAGATTAAGATTAGCCTATCCTTAAACGAATTATTTTGGGCAATTAGGCAAATAAATTCTACATTTGTGTTCAAGTGCGGAAAGTGGGATACAAGATCTAGAAAAGTAATTTTGAGCTGATCTCACAACTCCCAACAATTAAATTGGGAGCGCGAAGAATTATGAATACCCAAACCTCCACAGGCTGTTTCACAACCGTAGTTAGCGATAAAATTCCTCCTTTTTTTATTTAAAGGCTTTAAAAGCCTTATTTTTTTACAGATTTTTGCCCTGAATTTGAATTGTCGGACAACTCCTGAAGGACGGGTATTCGTGACCCTCTGCGTTCCCGTAGTAATAAATTTCTTATTCTTTTTACTGCATAGATAACAGAAATAGATTCTTTATGTTAAATGGATAAATTTTTCATAAAAATTATCCAGGTCAGACTTAATCACTTTATAATTTCATTGGACTGGTCCAAGCATATGTTTTACAACAAAGTGAATAAAAAGATAGCTTTTCTGGTATTCTTAATAGTCGCTCTTGTTGGAATATGGTTTATTCTCGATACTCTTTTAATCGGGCCAGGGCTGCCCCGTTCAGAGTCAATGCCTAAATGGTACATACCTGGAGCCTGGCGAGGAAATGTGCAGAGATGTACTTCATTCTTTCCGCAAATTTCCCCTTACTGTAATTTAGGAAAGTACTCCGAAGGTAAATTTATAAATGTCTGGTACTTTGACGATGAATCTGAATTTTTAAAAGGGGAAGATACTCTTTATCGATGTCTAAACGCAAATGGTAGTGTTTTCCAGCAGAAACTAAATATTAGTACAGAGCTTCAAGAAAAGATTAAGAGAGATGAAGCTAATAATTCCTGGGGTCCAACTATTGGTTCTCACTCGTTTAATGCAACTGGATATCAAAGCCCTGAGACTTCGGGATATTTTCTAGTGTATGAGAAACCTTTCCTTGAAACTCGAGAAGATTATTTCATAGTTTATTACGGAATCATGGGCCTAACAAATCTCACTGAAGAAACACCAGAGCTGAAAAAATTAATTGCAGAATCGTATTATATGTCTAACGAAGAAGGAAAGGTTGATAGTTTAATGGCAGAGGATGAAAAAGAGAAAAACAACTCTTTACTGTCCTGGTTCTGAAAACGTTTTTTGGCAAAAATAAACGTTATTTTCTCTTTTTAAACATTTTTAAGTTTTAGAATTATCCTTTTATCGATATTAACTGGAATTAAATTCTCATTAAAATCTATAAAACCTTAAAGTTTAGGATTCCTTCAAAACTTATTTTTTAAAGGGCAATTTCTCTTATTGTGTAATGTTCGACTCTCTGAATTGAAAACCAAATTATTAAATATCTTTGAATGTATTTCAGTTATAATCTTCGTTTACTTAGTAACTGAAGGTTTCAAAAATATTTATCGGAAAATATCACTTGTCTCCTGGTGGATTTTGTATTTTTTAAAATGAACCTATCCCAAAACCAATATAATGCCAGAATAGTAGTTATAATATTGGCGGTAATAGTAGATTAGATAATGTTTTGGGATAGGCTCAATAAATATTTTACCTAAAATAAAAATATTTTTAAGGGAGAGCTAGGTTTGGCGGTGTTTTAAGAAGTAAAACGTTATATAACGCGCTATTTCAAAGTATTTCTAAGGCTCTATGTTCTCCCTGAAGTTTAAAGAAGGTAAAATGTATTACTGGAGGAGTAGAGTTGAATAAACAATATATATCATATTTTATTGCAATTCTGATTGCACTTCTCATAATTGCTCCGAGCATTGCAGGAGCAGCACCTAAGACTGATTGTATTGTCCCAGATTATAAGAATATCACAGCTTGTCAAGCTAAAAACATACTGGAAAATAAAAACGTATTTCTTTTGGACGTTCGTACGCCTGCAGAATATAACTATTCTCACATTGAAGGAGCGATATTAATACCATTAAAAAACGTGCCTGCACATGATCCTGTTAATTTGTCCGACGACCAGTTACTGCCCAATCGAATTAATGAACTGCCAAAAAACAAAAACACAAAAATCGTTGTTTATTGCTATACCGGGAAACGAGGCAGCATTGCAAGTCAAATAATAGTTGATGCCGGTTACAAGAGAGTATATAATATTCAAGACGGCCTTACAGCATGGGTAAATGCAGAATATCCAGTTGTAATTGATTCTGAAAAATGGTTAACTAATTATCCTCATTACCTGTAAGGAGATTCATATGGCATATCCGGGCTTTCGTAGAAATCTTCGGGCTTATGAATTTCCAAATAGATAACTAAAGGTACAAAGTTAGATTTTAGTGATTGATTAGAGGATTTTTATAGAGCCTGAACTTTATACTCGTGACTTACGATTGAAATCAAATTGCGTGCAGCCACCCCACCCTAAAAAAGGATGGGGTATGCTTCGGGCCGCCCGCCCGGTAGTCTGGCAGTTAGAAATCATCAAGTCTTCCTTGCTCTGATCTCACGAACCTATGTAATTGAGACTCTTCACCCGGTTTTCCTTGCGATTTTTTAATGTAATGCTTGATTGTATCAGCAGTACTTTTCCAATGAATCGATAGAATTTGCCATTTAACCATAGACTTCTATTCCAATATTGTTTTTTAGATCAGGATGGAGCTTGAATAGCTGTAAGAACTGCCTCCTTTCAAATATTGAATTACCTCTGAGAGAGAATTACTTGGATGGAATTCATGAGTCTTCGGTTAAGTGAGAAATCGTGACAAATTCATCAATTTCCTCAATATTTGTCAAATATTTTAATAAATTACGAGATGGAACAAAGTATAGATTCCATGCAAATAGACCAAAATTTAAAGCCGACCTCTAATGCAAAATCGATAACTTTCAGCACGAAAATTATTTAACCGATGACTAGTGGAAGAGTTTTATAAATATATTATATGCTCTTAAAAAGAAAAATAAATAGTTTTGTAGAAGTGTAGTTCTGAAGTGTAATTCTGTAAAGCCTTAGATATCTTACAGTCTTTTTTCATATAGATTCGAACCTATATGAGTTCAGTTTCCTGAGATTTTACAGATTTGTTTTATTGTGTTAATATGTAATCCTTATGTTATCTTGTGTTAATATGTCACCCGATAAATATATCCATCTTCATCTGTATATACAGTTACGTAATCATGAAATTGTCTGGATAATAGCAGCGTTGAATACACTTCTATTTCTTGGGTATCGTGCGGACACTTAATCCAGAACCAACCTAGTGGATTACCGGAACTATCCTGAAGCATAACACTTGTAAGACCTGTATCGTCTACTGTGTCTATGGTTCGTACCTGTACATCATAATACACGTCTTGTGTATAACCATAACTGGCGACTGTGGCATTAACAGGTGCTTCCGTGACATTTTCAGGTGATGATGATAATTTATCTTCTGTCGTTTCCAAAGGTGTGGATACCGATACATTTTCTGACAAGGATTCTCTTGTTTCTAAAGATGTATTATTTGATGTGTTTTTTGGTGAAGCTTTTTTCTCAGCAATTTGACCAAACACAAGTGGAATTGCCCCCACTATCAGAGAAAGCACTAAAATTGCATCATTGGTCATCGGTTAAGGAAAAATCGTTATCAATTGAATTGATTTTCATAAAATTTGTTAAATTATTCATCAAATGCAAAACTGGAATCTGATATCGATTTCAATTTAAACACTAAACATTTGGGTTTGAGTTTTTCCGTCGAAATCGAGATCAGCAGCTCAAAATCCTTAACCGAATACAAATGAAAATTGCATATATAAGTTTACTTTTTGACATTTCATTTCCCTCCAATTTTAACAGTTAAAGATTCAAAGCGGTTTGATGCTATTGATTTTTCAGTTAAATCATATCGATTTTATTAGATCCTAAGTATAAATATAATAATATAAAAAATGTGTCGAATAAAGTCTAAGAAAGTAAGTACCATAACAGTTTATATATAGTTTAATCAATATATAATGAGATACGTGTTTTAGAATCTGTATTTTCAAACGGATATCTCAAAGTTCCGCTTTATTTTGTTCACAATCGAGTTAAAACAAGCTTCGATGTTTTATGTAGATTAAAAAAAATTATTTAGTATACTAACAATATATTTAAATGTAAGTAAGTAATTACTTACTTACATGGATGATACAGAACAAAGAATCTTAGACGCAGCTTTGAGAGTATTCGCCAGTGAAGGATTTACGGGTGCGACTACCCGAAGAATTGCGGAAGAGGCAAACGTTGCCGAGGTAACTTTGTTCCGAAAGTTCAAGTCAAAAAAAAACCTGCTGAAAGAGGTGTTAATTAACAATCAAACTGTTTTTTCATCACTGGAGGACTTATTCCAATTGTTTCAAAACGAAAAAGATGTAGACCTTGAAACAGAGCTTCGTATTTTGGGAAAAAATATTGCAAAAGCTATGAGAGATAAAAAGAAGGATAGCAAACGCCGGATGTTTATGTTCATGTTGTTTGAAGAAGGAAGACGGAGACCTGAAGTTTCTGAGGCTCTATCATCTTTTCTTCAAATGAATATCAAGCCTTTGAGCGAATATTTCGATTTGCAAATTAAAAACGGAAAAATGCGTACTACAAACTCCAGGTCTGCAGCAATAACTTTTGTCAGTTATTTTGTTTATACATCTTTACTAAGAGAAGTATTTGGTGACAGTTTTTTTGGTGAACATGATGAGGAAATTGAACGGTTTATTGACATATTTACTAAAGGTATCCTGAAGGTTGAAGAGAACTGAAAAACAGGTGAGTAAATGGAACCAATTATTGAGGTTAAAAATCTTGTTAAAGTTTTTCATTCACGAGGAAGGAAAATAACCGCAGTGAACGATGTCAGCTTCGATGTATTCAAAGGAGAAATTTTTGGCATGATAGGACCAAACGGAGCTGGCAAATCCACCACATTTTCCATGCTTACCACGTTAATAAAGCCTACAAGCGGCAGTATAAAAGTTTCAGGCTTTAATGTTGACAAACAGGACGATAAAATAAGACCACTAATAGGTATAGTCCCTCAGAAGCTCAGCCTTTACCCACTCCTTACAGCAAGAGAGAACCTGGAACTTATGGGTAATCTCTATAATGTTCCAAAAAAGGAAATGGAAGAAAAAATTGATTATTATCTGAAACTTGTAGGTCTTGAAGCGAGTGCCGATCGTTTTACTGGAGGCTTTTCTGGAGGCATGAAGCAGCGACTATCAGTAATCGCTGCAGTATTACATGATCCTGAAATTTTATTCTGGGACGAGCCTTCAACCGGGCTTGATCCCCAGACCAGAAATGTTATCTGGAAACTTGCCAGAAAGTTCAACGACGAAGGGAAAACCCTTATTTTTACAACCCATTACATGGAGGAGGCAGATAATCTCTGTGACAGGGTTGCTGTGATGGACTCAGGCAAATTGGTAGCTCTCGATAACCCGGAGATTTTAAAGGAAAAAACTGGGAGTACAAATCTTGAAGAAGTTTTTGTACGCTTTACAGGAGAAGAGGTACGTGATTAAATGACAATAAAAACTGAGCTAATGGATTCCTTAATTGTAGCAAAAAAAGAATTCAAAATACTTTTTAGAAAAAAAGCGCTCATAATCCCTCTTGTTTTATTCCCTATAATCATGATAGTTTTTTTTGGCTACGGCATGGGTGGAACAGTCAAAGAAGCTCCTATTCTCATAGTCAATGATGATACCGGCAGAGCCTCAAGTTCTCTTGTTCAGGAAATTGGAAGCTTTACTGAGAAATACAACGGAGACCCGATGTTCTCTGTAACCTACACAAAGGACATGTCACAGTCAGAAGCTGAAAGTAAAATAAATGATGGAATGTATAAAGGCGTTCTGATCATTCCGCCGGAATATAGTGAGAGCGCAACGAAAAACGAAAGTACGACTTTGACACTCCTTACTGATTCCTCAGACACTACCACAAGTAGCATAATTGTAAATTATATGAGACAATTGTTGTCGAAAACAGGGTCAGTGTCTTTAAACATTCCCAACATTTACGGTAATCTGGAATATCTGGACTTCCTTATACCAGGTGTTATAGCCCTCACCGTTTTTATGGGTTCTGTAGCAACCACAGGTTCTGCTATTGCAGGAGAAAAAGAAGATGGTACACTTGTTCGTATGTTAATGACGCCTATCAGCAAGAGATCTGTAATTCTCGGGAAAACGATATATCAGCTAATACTGCAATTGGGCAGAGCTGTTATCCTGATACTTGCAGCATATTTTCTGTTGGGATTCAATATGAATGGTAGCTGGCTTCTTATTTCTCTGGTGCTTATTGTTTTCACTCTAGGTGGCGTAGGGATGGGGATAGTCATGTCTTCAAGGGTAGAAGATATGGAATCTTTCTTTCAGTTAAACATGCTGGTTACTATGCCATCAATGTTTGTTACAGGTGTGTTTTTTCCCTTGAGTTCGGTTCCTGACTGGATGCGCTATATAGCTTACTGTTTGCCTCTGACATATGCAATAGATGCTATGCGTATTATTATGATCAAGGGTCAGGGTTTGAACGCCATATCTACGGATTTGATAATACTTTCACTATTTGCTATTGTTACTTTCACTGCAGGTGTCCGTCTCTTCAGGAGGGAGGCATAAAATGAAAAAAATGATAATAATCTCTTTTCTATTGCTTGCTATGATATCATGCGCAGAAGGCGCTTCCAATTCCCCGGATAATTACAATGTTCCTCAAAGCTTTGATCTTGGAAAAAATTACTATACTGTAGA
>NZ_LMVP01000537.1 GCF_002287235.1 Methanosarcina spelaei | reverse complement strand
AATAAAACCACTACAGTCTGATTCCGTACCTTTTGGTTCAAGCGCAAGTCCAGTTTCGCTTGTTGGAAGTAACGACTCTTGCAATGATTCACTTTACGTTCTCCATAGAACCCTTATCCTAGCAAGTATTCTGAATTGGACTTTCAGAGGTCTTCACATTGTCCCAGGAGCTTTGCACCCCACCATTACTAGTGACGCACATCCTGGTAGGATTGCTCCGAATGGAAGGAGTAGCGTTTCCGCAATTCATGATTTAACTTCTTGTCGCACTTATTGGTCTTCCTCTCTTCTTTTTCTTCCTATTTCTTTTATTTACTGGTATATTGGACTTTATTCCTCTTCTCCTGTTATATTTTCTAATTTTAGCTGTATCATACATTGCATCAGCTGTTACTTTGGAAGGCCTGTTAACAGGCCTTCCTACAGGTCTCTTTATATTAAAATTTTTAAGTGTAGGTATATAAAGTGTAGAATCATTCTTATTTGCAGGAACAATAATAATCGAGAGAGGTAAACCCTGTAGATCTACTAAAACGCTTATTTTTATTCCTTTTATTTTTTTGTGTCCATCGTAACCGATATTCCCCCTTTTTTAGCCGGAACATCCTTTGTATCAGTAAAGCAGTGAGAAAGACCTATTTTATTCAAATCGTAACCTTTGTTTAAAAGTTCATTGAAAATCTTCTGATAAATACCATGTTCACACAGATATAGATGGAATCCATGCGTCTTCGGTTAAGTGAGGAATCGTGACAAATTGCATCAATTTCAACAACATTTGCCAAAAGTTTTAATAAATTATGAGTTGTAGCCAGATATCAATTTCATGTAAAGAGGCCAAAACTTAAAGCCGGTTTCTAATGCAAAATCGATAGCTTTCAGGTAAGAAAATTCCTTAACCGATGACCAATGAGATGGAATCTATGTACTGTTGACTTAGATCCATATTTCCTGGGAACGTCTTTCCACGTACAACCTGTCATAACAACGTACAAAATACCGTTCATTAACTTTCTCATATTTGCACGTGGCCTTCCTGTATATGATTTCTGTGGAGGAAGATAAGGTTCCATGGATTCCCATAGAACATCATCGATTTCACGAAATGACATAAAAGTAAATTTATAATTTCAACATAATATTACTTTTGGGATAGGCTCTAGTTATAAAACTCATCCATATCCTGAGTTGGTTAATTAGGAGAACTTCATAGAAAGCTCCCCCGCCCCTCTTTGTCCTTGAACTTTTCGTATTCAATTTAAAGTTTTATTTGCTTTCAGAATATGTCCCCAATCTATACTCATTTTACTATTACATAACCTGTTTTCGTTACTGTATTACTGCCTGCAGTATTGCTTACAGTAAGTGCAACTGTATAATTCCCTGCTTTGGAATATTTATGCGTTAAATTCTGTTTGGTTGAAGTTGTTCCGTCTCCGAAATCCCACTTCCACTTCGTCGGTATTCCTGTACTTATGTCAGTGAAAGCGACATTAAGTGGTGCTTTTCCTGATGTTGGAGACGCTGAAAAATCAGCTACCGGTTTTTCTGTTACTTGTATATAGCCAGTTTTTGTTAATGTATTACTGCCTGCAGCATTGCTTACAGTAAGTGCCACCGTATAATTTCCTGCCTTTGAATACTTATGCGTTATATTCTGCTTGGTTGAAGTTGTCCCGTCTCCAAAATCCCATTTCCACTTCGTCGGTATTCCTGAAAAATCCATTTCCACTTTGTTGGTGTTCCTGTACTTGTGTCAGTAAATTTAACGTTTAATGGAGATTTTCCTTTTGTAACACTGCTGGTGAAGTTTGCAACAGGTTTTTCTATCACTTTTATATAATCTGTCCTTGTTACCGTGTTACTGCCTTTAGTATTGGCAACTGTAAGTGTTACCGTATACTTTCCTGCTTTGGAATACTTATGCTTTTGATCTTGCTGGGTTGAAGTTGTCCCGTCTCCAAAACTCCACTTCCACTTCGTCGGTATTCCTGTACTTGTGTCAGTAAAGGTAACCGTTAATGGTATTTTTCCTGAAGTAGAAGACGCTGAAAAATCAGCTACTGGTTTTTCTGAAGATTGACTGATGACGTTAATGTACCCTGTCTTTACCTCAGAATCACTTCCATCAGCGTTAGAAACAGTAAGGTTGACAGTGTAAGTACCGGACGTACCGTATGTATACAAAGGACTCTGTTCCGTGCTGTCTATATTGCCATCGTTATTAAAGTCCCATGCATATGAAGATACAGTGCCAGTTGAAGTGTCGGTAAACCGCACTGCCAGGGGAGCAGAACCACTCGTTACGTTGCTTGTGAAGTTTGCAACAGGAAGAACTTGTTCGGAAACAATTATTGTAGCTAACTTTGAGTCTGTACCGTGTTCATTGCTTACTGTCAGATTAACAGTATAGTTTCCTGCTGCAAAGTAAGTATGCGTTGTATTCTGATCTGTCGAACTGGTTCCGTCTCCAAAATCCCAGTTCCATTCAGTTGCTTTTTGCGAATTATCTGTGAACTCTACAGAAAGAGGGACATTACCACTGGTCAGATTACTGGTAAAGTTTGCAACAGGAAGTAATGATATTAGACCTACATCCAAATCAGTAACTGCTGGTGGGATAAATACAACAATACTATCTGCAGGCTCGTATCCTGAAGCTTCTACATGTACCATATAAGAGCCGTTAAGAACATCCCACTTATATTTACCAGCTTCGTCAGTAGTTAGAGGATTTTTATCGGGTTGAGCTATAGGAACGCTTTCACCTGTGGAAACATTTTCCCAGCCTCCAATACCATCAGGAATCTGCAGCCAAACCGATGCATTAGATATGGGTTCCAGTGTGTTGACATCATAAATGTATCCTGCAGGATCATGATATTTAGAGACAACCCATGTCCAAACACGTGCTGTATTATCATCATCGTTAGTTTCAAGATCTGATGTACTGATGCTAACACTGTTATAAATTAAAGTCTCAACTGGAGTATTCTGAGGAATTTTAACTGTAAAAGTTTTATAACCGTGGCCGTCTGGAGAAACTGATCCTATATCCCATGTAACAGTTCTTGTATCAGAATGATAAACTCCACCATCCGAAGCAGACTCAAATTCAACATTATCAGGTAATGCATCTTCAATGCCAACATTTCGAGCGTCTTTGTTCCCAAAATTATAATAATACAATGTATATGTCATCGAACTACCGGAGGTTATACTTGATGGTGCCTGTTTGTAGATTTTGAGGTTGGCACCTACAGATAACGGAGGACAATACATAAACTGCCCAAAGGCAGTAGGCCCAGATCCTACAGGCACAGTAGCTGTAACAGTTTTTTTTGCCACGTCAATTATGGAAACAGTGTTGCTGGCGTGGTTTGCCACATATACCTTTGATCTGGTTGGGTTAACTGCCATACCTACAGGGTTTATCCCTACAGGCACCGTGGCTGTAACAGCGTCTGTCGCTGTGTTAATAATAGAGACAGTATTTCCGAGTGAATTCGTCACATATAACTTTGACCCGGCAACAATTGCAACTCCAAACGGACTTCTTCCTACCTTCACTGTGGCTGTAACAGTGTTTGTTTTCGTGTCAATCACAGAGAGGGTGTTACTGCCAGAGTTTGCCACATATACCTTTGACCCAAAAGGATTGACAACAACTCCAGAAGGAACACTCCCTACCTTCACAGTGGCTGTAACCTTGTTTGTTGCTGTGTCAATTACAGAGACAGTGTTGCTACCATAGTTAGTCACATATGCTTTCGTTCTCGCCGAGTTGACTGCAATTC
Source organism: Methanosarcina spelaei (assembly GCF_002287235.1). Taxonomy (GTDB): domain Archaea; phylum Halobacteriota; class Methanosarcinia; order Methanosarcinales; family Methanosarcinaceae; genus Methanosarcina; species Methanosarcina spelaei. The sequence continues at coordinate 16,242 of NZ_LMVP01000537.1, read as the reverse complement.
CCAAAGGATAACTTCCTACATTCACCGTGGCTGTAACAGTGTCTGTAGCTGTATCAATAACAGAAACAGTTGTACTGTTGGTGTTTGCTACATATACCTTTGTTCCCTCAGGATTGATTGCAATTCCTTTAGGTTCACTTCCTACAGGCACAGTGGCTATGACAGTGTTTGTTGCTGTATTAATTACAGAAACATTGTTACTTCCCCAATTTGTCACATATACCTTTGTCGCCTCTGGGTTGATTACAACTCCAAAAGGAGTGATGCCTACAGGCACAGTAGCTGTAACAGTGTTTGTGTTTATGTCAATTACAGAGACAGTGCCAGCAGCATAGTTCGTAATATATGCATATGGCCAGTCGGCAGAGTTTTGTACCGAGTCTGCTGATGCAGTAGACGTTACAAGAGTTAAAAATAAAATTACAGCCAAAGCTAAAGCCGGTGGATGCAATTTTTTGTTAGTTTTCATATTTCCTACTCCTCATCTTTCGTTATTCTTGCATTTTTAACATACCGTGATTTCTTCAAAATCTAGCATTGGTTTTGCTGACAATTGAAAACAAAAATCTATATATTTAATATAAAAATAGTCACAATGTTTATGCTAGGACTAAATATATATCTGTCCGCCTATAAAATACTTCTTTATATATGGGTGTTTTTATATTAATTTATTATATATGGAAAACCGAGTGGACAAAAAAAGTAGTATATATGTAATCAGGATAGTTGAATGTCTATTACTATTGATTTCTTGGTATAACTGTTAATCCTGATAGAAAATACTTTAATTGTAGTTTAAGATTTCAAAAGAACTTAATAAGATTTAAAAAATTAAATGAATGAGATCAACTGTTGAAAAACACGAATTACCACAATAAAAATTAACTTTATAAACATTTTAATATGAATCAGTCCGAAGGAGACTAAGATGCCTGGAAATAAAAAACATAGTAGAAATCAGGAAACAGAATTAAAGTCTGCTTCTGTCACAATGGATATTAACTTATAAAAAGACCTTATTTAACTGCTGAGCTTTCTAGAATTTTTTAGTCGACATTTTCTTAATATCGGTGTGTGGGCTCCTGAAACGAACTAAATAAAAGAATCTAATTGAAGTTGATTAGCTTGAAATAACAAAATTTGAGCACAAAAATGTAAAACTGAGACATCAAGATCCAGAAAATAATTTAGAAAAAGTTAAAAAGTTAAATAATGGGACACCGTTATTGAAAATCGTGAGTATGAAGAAAATTTCCAATATGTAGATAAATAGTAATTTCAAAACTCAAAATTACTTCTTTTAATCACACTATTTGAAAATTACTCGATTTTCGGAGCACAAAAATAGATCTGTAATTTTATAGATTTGGGAACAAAATTATTTTTGGGATAAAATCAATAGATATTATTAAAAAATTACAAAAGAAATCAAACGCTAACAGTACGCAAAGCACTGAAAAACTGCGTCCTTAAATTCGTTCTTCCCCGCTTTCTCGCGTTGATAGTGGTTTGGGATATGTTTTGGAAATTCCCATACCTTCTATCTAAATATAGACTTTTTATTTTAAGCTTAGACTTTTTTGGTTTAAGTTTAGTCTTCTTTTACAATTTCTTTTGCCCCACCAAGGTATGGCCTGAGAACCTCAGGGATTTCCACGCTTCCGTCTTCACGCTGATAGTTCTCGAGTATCGCAACTACAGTCCTCCCTACAGCAAGGCCTGAGCCATTAAGGGTATGGACAAACTGCGGACCTTCAGGAGTCCTGAAGCGGATATTCGCCCTTCTGGCCTGGAAGTTCTCGAAATTGGAGCACGAAGATATTTCCCTGTATTTTTCCTGTGTGGGTACCCACACCTCGATGTCGTAAGTCTTTGCTGCTGAGAATCCCAGGTCTCCGGTACATAGGTTTACCACGCGATATGGCAGTTTCAAGAGTTTAAGGATCTCTTCCGCATCAAGGGTAAGTTTCTCCAGTTCTTCATATGAGGTTTCCGGCTTTACGAATTTGACAAGTTCAACCTTATTGAACTGGTGCTGGCGGATGATGCCTCTAGTGTCCTGACCATGTTTTCCTGCCTCACGCCTGAAACAGGCAGTATACGCTGTAAGGAAGACAGGCAGTTTTTCAATGTACTCGTCCATATAGAGATTGGTTACAGGAACTTCTGCAGTAGGTGCAAGATAGTAACCATCAGTACATAAGTACATATCTTCTTTAAATTTTGGTAACTGGCCTGTACCAGTCATCGCTTTTTCGTTGATAAGTACAGGTGGGAAAACTTCAAGATAACCCTGCCTTGAATGTACGTCAAGCATAAAGTTTACAAGCGCTCTTTCGAGTTTCGCGCCCATACCCTTATAGACCGTAAAACCCTGACCTGCGATCTTGGCGCCTTTCTCAAAGTCAAGTATGTCCAGTGCTTCTCCTATATCCCAATGGGGCTGTGGAGTGAATGTGAACTTTCTTGGCTCGCCAATAACCCTTACAACGGGATTATCATTCTCGTCCTTACCTACCGGAGTTGTCGATGAAGGGATATTGGGAATTCTGAGCATTATTTCATGTATTTTTGACTTGTAATCACGTATTATATCGTCGATCTCTTTTATACGGCTATTAATGCCTTGCATTTCCTCTATCTTAGATAAAGTATCTTTATTTTCTTTCTTTAGCTTCGCTATCTCACGGGTGACCACATTGCGCTTATGTTTTAGCTCATCACCCTCGGCGAGACATTCTCTCCACGCTTTATCATACTCAAGAAGACTGTCTATAAGCTCGGTGCTCATATTCCTGTTAATGAGAGCGTGTCTAACTACATCGGGACTATTACGTACAAGTTTAAGATCCAGCATATTAAGCCCGAGATATCCAGCGTGTGAGAGAATATATATTTTGTGATTTTTCGGGTGTAACGCTGTTATGGAAAGTTACAAAATTGAAAAAGAAAAGAGAGAACAGGGAAATATAAAGAGAAAGAGAAATAAAAAGAGAAAGAGAAATAAAAAGAGAAAGAGAAATAAAAATTAAAAAAATATGAAAACCTTAATTGCTCGCAATCGAAACTATCTCGTTTTAATTATCGATTCTTTAAGGAGTTCAGGCAATAAGTTTTCCATATGGACTTTCTTCAAAGGAACTGACTAACTTTTCGGCTGTCTCATTAGACCTTCCTGAGTCCGAACTCAAAAGCAGCCTTGAAAGACTTGCTTTGTTCATATATTCAACTTTGGGTTCCCCTGATATTCCTCCAAGTTCCGCAGCCTTGTCAATTGCATCATAAAAGTTTCCAAAGCCATCCACAAGCCCAAGTTCCTTTGCCTTGGTTCCTGTGTATATGCGACCATCAGCAAGGGATTTTACTTTACTTTTGGACATGTTGCGCCCTTCAGAAACTTCGGTTATGAAATTTTCGTAGCTGTCCATAACCACAGAATCAGCATACTCTTTTTCCTGATCTGTAAGTCCTCTCCAGGTGCCTCCCATGTCTTTCATTTCTCCGGATCTTGCAATGTAATAATCTACACCTGTTTCTTTATAAGAGAGAGACATATTCTGGAAAACCCAGATCACTCCAATAGATCCGGTATTCGTAGAAGGACTTGCAATAATGTAATCAGTCGGTGCAGAGATATAATATGCAGCACTGGTTGCAAGGTCCCCCATGGATACAACAACAGGAATTCCTTTTGCCTGGGCTTTCTTAATTTCCTCTACAATTTCTTGGGCTGCTGCCGGAGATCCTCCGGGACTGTCAATTCTAAGCACAATTGCCTTGACTCCGTTATCTGCGGCTGCACTGTGGACATCTCCTGCAATCTCTTCTGAAGTAGCATAACCAAGTCCGTCAGCAACGTTTCCGGAAAATATAGTACCCTGAACATAGATAACAGCTACCTTATCCGGATTTCCCAATCCTCCTCCTATACCGAGATTGGAGGAGATTACCGTAAGACTCATCAGTATGATAGTTATGAGAGCCAGTACGACCAGCAGGTAGGTTATCCATCTGTACCTTCTTTTCTGTGGATAAGAATTAGGATTCATGCTTAAATTCTTGTTTTTAACTTCTTTATTTTCAGAGATTTCAGCGTGAGTCCCGTGATCAGTCATTTTCTCTGGACCATCAGAGGCAGAGCTGTCAAAGGAGTTATCACTCGTACCGTAAGTTCCATTATCAGGAACAGAGTAATCACTACCATTGTGAGGACTGCTTTGTAAGTTGTCATCTACAGATAGATCTTTTGAGTTTGTGCCTTCAGGATTTATGTTTCTATCGCTCATATATTGTGGAACCGTATATCTAAGATCGTATATTTTAGATTTGCCGCTTTCGTTTGCGGTCTTGAGCATTGTTTAAGTTTTTAATCAAGAGAGTATACTATTGTAGCAAGCTGTGCAAGAAGAATAGCTTACAAAAGCCCGCAGGAAATAGAATTTATTTAACAGCTCATTTGTCGAAGCTATTGTTAATTTGTCTCTACACTCCATCCTTCTTTATATATAATTGTTAACTATCCCTCAAATAAGTTACCTTGTAAAACACAGTAGCAAAATAAGTAAAGAAAGAAGTAAAGAGAGAAGTGAAGAAAAAGTAAAGAAAAAAGTGGCGAGATATAATTTTTAAAATATGTCAAACTTTTTCAAATAAAAGTTTGATCAAAAAGTGAGCGAAATATATTTTAGAATTGCAGCAAACTTTTTCAAAAAAAGTTTGATCAAAAAGTGAGCGAAATATATTTTAGATTTGCAGCAAACTTTTTCAAAAAAAGTTTGATCAAAAAGTGAGCGAAATATATTTTAGAATTGCAGCAAACTTTTTCAAAAAAAGTTTGATCAAAAAGTGAGCGAAATATATTTTAGAGTTGCAGCAAACTTTTTCAAAAAAAGTTTGATCAAAAAGTGAGCGAAATATATTTTAGAATTGTAATCATCGAAGAAGAATATATTCGTAAAAAATATATGGAGATAGAAATGCCAGAATCATTCAGTAAACCCGTACTTGTTACCTGTGGCCTGCCATATGCTAACGGCAAGGCTCATGTTGGGCACCTCCGGACTTATGTGCCCGCTGATATTTTTGTCCGTTCCCTGCGAAAGGAAGGAAGGGAGGTTACTTTTGTCTGCGGTTCGGATACTCACGGCACCCCTATTGTCGTAAATGCCGAAGAACTAGGGATCACCCCTAAAGAACTTGTAGAGATATATCACAAACATTTTGACGAGACTTTCAGGCAGCTTGGAGTTTATTTTGATGCTTTTGGAACTACGGATGATCCAGAAAATCACAACCGAACTCTGGATATTGTCAACAAGCTGATTGAAAAAAACTATGTGTACCCAAAAACTATCGAAATTGCTTATTGCTCTAAATGCAATCGTTTTCTCCCTGACCGCTACGTAGAAGGGTTGTGTCCTCACTGTGGCGAGATTGCAAGAGGAGATGAATGTGACCAGGGATGTGGAAAACATCTTGAGCCCGGAGAACTTCAGAACCCTGTCTGCACTATTTGTGGAGGGCCTGCAGAGTACAGGCAGCAGGAACATTTCTTTTTCAAGCTTTCCAATTTCAGCGACTACCTGATGAATTATCTCTCAAATGATCTTGGCGGAACCATCAATGCTAGAAACTACGCACTGGGTTGGGTAAAGCAGGGACTTACAGACTGGTGCATCACCCGGAACCTGGAATGGGGAGTAAAATTTCCAGGGCATGATGACCTAGTTGTCTATGTCTGGGTAGATGCTCCTATAGGATATATCGCCTTTACCGAGGAATGGGCTGCAAAAACAGGGGATTCCTGGGAAAAATTCTGGAAAAATAATGGGGAAATTGTCCATTTTATAGGAGGAGACATTACCTATCACCACTGCATTTTCTGGCCAGCTATGCTTAAAGGCGCAGATTATTCGACTCCTACAGATGTTGTAGCTTCAGGAATGGTAAAAATCGAAGACAAGAAATTTTCTAAAAGTAGGGGTAATGTTGTCTGGGTAGGAGAAGATTACCTTGACCATGGTTTCCATCCTGATCTGCTGAGATATTACCTGGCAAGCTATACCTCTCACACAAAGGAGCTGAACTTTTCCTGGCGCGTGCTTCAGGAAAAGATCAATACCGAACTTGTTGCCGTGCTCGGGAATTTCCTGTACCGGACAATGTTGTTTGCTTATAAGAACTATGGAGAAGTTCCCGAAGGAGAACTTGAGCCTGATGTAAGGAACGAAATCGAAAAGATCTTGAAGGAAGTAAAAGCCGCAATGGCCGAATATGAGTTCAAAAGAGCCGTTGATTCTGCAATGTCCCTTGCATCTTTCGGAAACACCTATTTTCAGTCCCATGAGCCCTGGAGCCTGATAAAACAGGATAAGGCAGCCTGCGGACAGGTGCTTTACAACTGCCTCCATCTGGCAAAAGCCTTATGTCTGATCTTTGAGCCAGTAACCCCAGGAAGCATGGAGACAGTCTGGAAAGAGCTAGGGCAGGAAGGAGACCTGCACACCACCCTGTATGATGAGGCGCTCGTGCCTCTGAAAGTAGGCACAAGGCTTGCAAAACCCAAGATCCTCTTCACCAAACTCGAAGATGAAAGAATCGAGGAAATGGAAGAGATTGCAAACCAGAGAGTAAAAGCCGCAGATGCAAAGAAAGCCGCAGGAAAAGGTAACGGAAAAGAACCCGCCAAATCCGAAGGGATGGGTCCTGAAGAGGAAGCAAAACCAGCCGAAAAAACCGGAGAAGCAGCAAAACACGCGGAAGAAGAAAAAGAAAGACTTCCCACGATAGAGTACGAAGACTTTGCAAAACTCGACATCCGCGTAGGAAAAGTTTTGCTTGCCGAACCTGTGAAGAAGTCAAAAAAACTTATAAGAGTTGAAGTAGACATCGGCGAAGAAAAGCCCAGGCAGCTTGTTGCAGGCCTTGCTTCGTATTACGCTCCTGAAGAGCTTGTAGGGAAAACCGTAATCGTACTCGCCAACCTGAAACCTGCAAAACTCTGCGGAGTCCAATCAAACGGCATGATTCTTGCAGCCGATAACTGTGAAGATAATATTGTAGCAGCCCTGATGCCTGACAGAGAAATAAAGCCAGGTTCAAGAATACGCTGAAATAATTTCCTTTTCTTTTTTACTTTCTTTTTATTTACTTTTTTATTTTTTTATTTTCCCTTTGTGTTCGGGCTTTTTGCTTTCTATTTCTCTTTTTACGGAAAAGGTAGTTTGAGGTCAAAAGTGGTAAAAGCCAGGTAAAATGCAACCATATACAAGAATAAATTTCATTTTTCCGATGAAATAAGATTTTTATAGATTTGAGTACATTCTATAAATGTAGAGAAAGTTTTTAAATAAATCTTCCCACTTTTTATTTTTATATTTAAGTCTCAATAGGATTAGGTTAGTACACTCTAATAAATTAAAATCAGACAGTTATTACATAAATCATGATAAGTTCAGTCAACATTTCGATAACCTACTCATTACAATTAAGTAAAGAACAGGAGAATTTTTGATGAAACACCTGAATTTGTTTTCGATACTCTTTACACTTATATTGCTTTTTCTGGTTCCAAATCTTGCAGCAGCCATGCTTGTAGCTGAAACTGCTGAAATTCCATATCAGATAAACAACTCTGACCGCATAATGATCGGCACGGTGAGTAAGATAACTGATTACGGCAGATACACGATCACCACAATTACAGTTAATGAGTGGCTCTATAATCCCCTGCCTGCGAAAACTATACAAGTGAGAACTGAATCAGGATCCAGCTTCTGGACTGAAGACGAAGCTGAGTTTACCACTCATAACGAATCCGTGCTCCTGATGTTAAAGGACAAAGACCTGAATAAACAGCTTTTCAGTGTAACTTTCGGTTTTCCAGGAAAACACCCTATTTCTGACAGAGACGCAGTAGTTAAGGAGCTAAAAGCTCAGGGAAAGTGGCCGGAAGAAAACCAAACCGAAAATAAAACAAACGAGACTGAGATTGTAGAAAATACAAAAACAGAGAATAAACAGGAAGATCAAAACGTTGACAGCATAAACGATACCAAAACAGCAGAAAATACAGAAACAACAGACGAGAAGGAAGAAAGTTCCAATAAGACCCAGAAACCAAAAGCTACTCCTTTCATGAGCCCTGTCAGTGTGATTGCAGTAATGCTTGGAACAGTCATATACTTAAAAAGAAAACGGTAAAAGGTTTAGAAGAAAAGTTTATGCAACCTTTATGAAATGTCGTGTCCTCAAATCACTGACTCAATTTGATAGGATTCACGCGATTGAACTGGGAAATCAATAGCATTAAACCTCTACTATATGAAATACTAAATCGGTTACAACTAATGTGTTTGGTTTTGGACTTCAAATGCGTACAGTAACTAATTCCAATTGTAGGATCATACGTAATTTTAAGGCACGCTCTTGTTTAACCTGTAGAGTTTTTACCAAAAAAATCTGAATAACGTTTGCTTGATTCTGAGAGTATGTTAAAGGTGTAAATGTGTGCCAGTGTCACGTCAATCCTAAGGATAAATAATTCTGAATCATTTTTAACCAATTATGTACACATTTTAATGCTGGCGCGACACTAGTACTGTAATTCTAAGTAGATTCATAACATTTGACTTTCGGAGCTATTCATTGATAATGAATTTCTCACAAAAGAAAAAACTTATTTTGGAATCGAGGCACCAGGCATTATCAGTCCAAACGTACAACTCTTACAAGAGACTGAATCGGAATATTAGCAATCATATCTGCACCTTTTTTGTCTACCAGTACAACTACAAGTCTTGGTTTTGCATCCATTTCTCTTAGCCGCTCAATCACTTCCATACTGGTTGAACCGGTGGTAATAACATCATCCACGATAACACAATTTTTACCGGCAACAGACCCAAAATTCCTGCTTATTGTCCCTTTGTGGCCTGCGTGAACGCTCTCCTGCCCTTTACGGTGATAAATAGCTAAATCTGTACCTAATTCATATGCCATCATGCTTGCCAGAGGAATACCATTGGCTGCAACGCCAACAACCACATCTACTTCAGCATTTATTTTTTCTAAAGTCTCAAGCACCATGTCGCAGAGTGCAAGCGAGATGTTGTGGAGACGTTTAGCACTTTTTCCTATACTGTTCCAGTTTACAGAAATATCCTTTGGAGCAGGAGTTATTTCTTCTTTTTTAGAACGGGTTAAAAGCCAGACAACGGTTTCCCTTGAAACATTGAGTTCGTCGGCGATCTGACCGGTTACAAGCCCGTTATTTTGCAGTTCCACAGCTTTCTGTATTAAATCTTCTATATCCTTCATGTCTCCATAACCACCTGAAATTTTTATCCGGATATATACCGGGTCTCCAAATTAAGGTAATATTATAATATCAAGTGTTATATCCCTTTCTTCAGCTTAAGATTGACTCTTTTTACAAATTCTTCATTTTTGAAGAAAAATGATGACAAATGAAGATAGAGAAAATCTTCTTTTTCAGCACTCTTCATCCAAGGATAAACCGTTGCTCAGTAGACTGAAAAATTTTCTGCAACTTTAACTGAACTCAAACTATTTGGTTGTGTCCATGAGTCATTGATTGAGTATGAAAATGAGTATTTAATCAATTATAGGAAAAAATAGAGATTTTCATGCATATGAATTTCAATAACTCATGGACATTACCGATAAAAAGAGTAGTATTAAAAATGTCGAAAGATTAGTATATATTCACCAGATGTATACTAGATATATTAACCTTTAGATATATTAACCTTTAATGTACTAACCTTTAGATACATTAGCCTTTAATGTATTATCCTTTATTTTTCTCCAGTACCATCTCAAGATAAGAAGTCCGAATAGAATCTTTTTCCTCGGCGCCAAACTGTTTTAGCAATTCAAATAATTTTGCCCTTGAAGATTCAAGCTCTTTTTCACTATCAGCCACGATTTCAACTTCAAGAAATTCTCCAAGCCTCTCTACGATGTCGAGGCAGACAGTAATTTCTCCTGCCCTGAAGACTTCCCTTTTTTTACGTACCACTCCAGCTTCGGAGAAACCAAGGGCATGCAAGATTTGTATTGTAGTTTCTTCGTCTACAGAAGTTTCGAATTCTTCCCGAGTTTTGGAGATCCCATCGAGTTTGGGACCTTTATAGGTTAGCACAGCCTGATCATTCAGGGAGCGGATCCTGAGCGCCTCGTCGGTTTTTGCAAAATCCCTATAAGGAGCTGCAAAATAAACGTCGGACTGGCTCTCAACTCCAAGTTTTACTGCTCCTATTTTTTTGAGAACATGGTGGGCTTTTGAATGGTCCGCTTTGACCTTGACCTCGATTTCAATCATAGTTTTCAGGCATCTCCGATAAAATCTGTTTAAAATTGGTAAACATTGTGACCTATTGGTAGCTAGTATCTATGACTAGACACTTTGCCTTGCTAAAAACTCACTTCAGTAGTCTAAAAAATGGAATCCGGAAAGTCCGGACATTTTATTCATGTTCAGGGACGAACTTGGTGCCATAGTAGATCATGCCACCTTCACCGTCCTCTCCAAGCTTGCGGAATACGGATCTTACCCTCATTCTAATGTGAATATTCTCAGGATTGCCAATTACCTGTGAGGTCAGTCGGGGACCTTCATCAAGCTGAATTATCGCAAGGATGTAAGGAGTCTGGTCTTCAAAACCTTCAGCAGCTGTATGGATCACTGTATATGAAATTATTTCGCCAGTGCCTTTGAATTTGTAAGGCTCAATATGGCCTACACGCCTGCAGTTTACGCAAAAATTGCGCGGAGGATAGAAATATTCCCCACATTCATTACAGCGGGTACCTTCAAGGTTATACCTGCTGCCAATGCCTCTCCAGAATCTTGGAACCGAAGCCATAGGATATCACCTCTCCCTCGAGAAAATATGCACTACTGCTGTTGCCCCTGACCCTCCTACATTATGGGTCATACCGTACTCTGCACCTTCGACCTGACGCTGGCCTGCTTCTCCGCGCAGCTGGGTTACAATTTCTACAGCCTGTTTTATGCCTGTTGCCCCCACCGGATGTCCGCATGCTTTTAGGCCACCTGAGGTATTGACAGGAATCCTGCTCCCTATTGCGGTTTCCCCGTTTGCTGTGACAATTCCGCCTTTTCCTTTTTCTGCAAACCCGAGATCTTCAATTGCGCAAATCTCAGCAATTGTGAAGCAGTCATGTACTTCCACAAGGTCGATGTCTTCAGGCCTTAGTTTTGCCATAGAGTAGGCCCGCTTTGCAGCCACCACGGTTGCATCGAGGGTTGTTATATCTCGCCGGTCATGAAGCGCGATAGTATCGCTTGCCTGAGCCGTTGCCCTGATATAAATGGGGGTATCCGTATACTTGTGCGCAATATCCGCTGGAGCAAGTACAACAGCTGAAGCACCATCAGTTATAGGAGAACAATCAAAAATGTGTAAAGGATCAGCTACCATAATAGAATTTAACACGTCTTTCACAGTAATTCTGTTTTTATACTGAGCAATTGGATTTAAAGAGCCATTTTTATGATTCTTTACGGCAACCTCGGCAAGCTGCTCACTGGTAGTCCCATACCTGTGCATATGCAACCTTGCAATCATTGCATAAAGCCCTGGAAAAGTTGCTCCTGTCATCCCTTCCCACTCGCGATCAGCCGCTGCTGAAAGAGCTGAAGATGCTTCCTCAGAGCCAACATCAGTCATTTTTTCAGCTCCTGCTGCAATCACTATATCATTATAACCGGAAGCTACAGCCATGATGGCCTGCCTCAGGGCAAGCCCGCCCGATGCACAGGCAGCTTCAACTCGAGTAGCTGGAACATGCAGGTTCTTGGAGAGTCCCGAATAATCCGCTATAAGAGCACCTATATGTTCCTGATCAATAAATCGGCCTCCGCTCATGTTTCCTACGTAGAGAGAGTCGATTTCTTTTCCGCCAACGCCTGCGTCTTCAAGTGCTCCAGCCCCGGCTTCTACTACTATATCTCTCAGGGACCGTTCCCAAAGTTCTCCAAACTTGGTATTCTTTACTCCGATAATTGCTACGTCTCTCATATTTTTCACTCCGTTTTCATGACCGGCGAATCTTCCCTTTATGTTTGGCATATCTTGCATAGTCAATATATATAGGATCTTTAATTAGTTCGGAAACCGTCGGAGCCCTATTTCGGATTTCCTCGATCCTATCTGTAACCGTTATACTAAAAGCATCAGACCCTGCACCAGACCCGAAGGCAGTAGCAAAAATCCTGTCCCCTGGTTTTGCCTGGTCGAGAGTTGCAGCAATTCCCATAAGACAGGAACCTGAATATGTGTTCCCTATTTTTGGAACTACAAGTCCTGGAGCAATCTGAGCCTTGGTGAAACCCAGGCTTTTTGCAACTTTGGTCGGGAATTTTCCATTTGGCTGGTGGAAAACCACATAATCGTAATCTTTAGGCTTCGTCCCTAGTTTTTCTAGAAGACCTTTTGCGCCGTTAGTCACATGCTTGAAGTAACCTGGTTCTCCTGTAAAACGGCCTCCGTGCTCAGGATAGGGCATTCCTTCCCGTCTCCAGAAGTCAGGCGTGTCAGTTGTAAAAGAATAAGTGTCTTCAATGATTGCGGCAATCTCGGATTCGTTTTTCCCAATGAGGCAGGCAACTCCACCTGCAGCTGCGGTATACTCGAGGGCATCACCCGGAGCTCCCTGGGAAACATCGGCTCCTATAGCCATGCCCAGGTCGACCATTCCTGAACTTACCAGTCCCATACAGGCCTGAACTGCAGCTGTCCCTGCCTTACATGCAAATTCGAAGTCTGCTGCAGTCATGTTTGGAGTCGCTCCTATAGCCTGGGCGACAATCGTGCTTGTTGGCTTTACAGCATAGGGATGACTCTCCGAGCCCGTGTATACCGCTCCAATCCTTTCTGGATCAACCCCGCTTCTTATCATCGCGTATCTTGCCGCTTCCACAGCTATGGTCGCTGCGTCTTCATCGATATCAGGCACAGATTTTTCATATACCATAAGGCCACTTTTAAGAGCCTCTGCATTATCACCCCAGACTTGGGCGATTTCTTCAACTTTGATACGATATCTGGGAACATAAGCACCGTAAGAGACGATTCCAATAGTCATATTTCCACCTGTTTTTGAGTGTTTCAGGGCATCAGAGTTTAGGGATTTATTCCCTTGCATAGTATTGACTGTATTTTCTCAGTAGCTGGATAATTTGATCAAGATCCATCGTAGTTGCGACCAGGGGGATACGGTCGACTTCTGCCATCTTGATTGCAACAGGTTCGACCTCTTCTTTTCGAAGCCCGTGAAGTACCACGGCACCAGGCTTAAGGTTGGTAACGCGGATGGCTACCATTGGGGATTTCCCGGTGCTGACCTTTGTAAAGATCATGGCCCTGTCAGTACTCCAGCCATAGAGCTTCTGAAACTCGTGGGAAGAAAGTTCCAGGATTGCTTTCTGGCTGTCAATGACAGAAAAACCGTAAAGAGGTCTTTCAACTCCTTTATAGACAATATTTCCTTCGATAATGTTGACCAGTTTAGCAAGCTGTATCGGAATCGTATACTCGTATGTGGAGTAGATAGATTTCGTACCGCTTTCTAAGGTAAGTATTGACTCATAAGCGTGAATTTTTTTACTTCCCCTGTCCATATCAATCTCAAGGAGGCACTCAACAATTTTTTTTATAATTAGTGTTCCTGGTGATTTTCGTCTCCCACTTTCATAATCACTGATTACTGAAGGGGAAACTTTAAGATAATTTGCAATGTCGGTCTGGGATATCTCAAAATTCGATCTCCATTTTTTGAGTGACTCTCCCGGTTTTTCCGAAAGAGTTATATCTCCAGCCATTTTCTCCGCCAGACGGTTGCGCAGATTTTCTGAGGATTCATTGGATGTCATGACTCACGTACTCTAAGAGGAAACATTACCTTATATATTTAACGAATACGATTTCGGCAATTGTCGCAGAATTTCTGAATCAACGCGCTGCAAATATTCTCAAAAAAATTTATAACACTTGCGAAAGAAATAGTATATGATGTCAACCGATTTGCCCAACCAGGAGATAAATGTCTCAGACCTTCTTCTATATGTCAACTGTCCGAGAAGGGTCTATTTTGTCAATCGAGGCTTTGAATTGTTTTCGGAAGTGAATGCATCCAGGCTCGAAAGAATAATCCTGAAAGAACTTTCCCTGAATTATCCCGAAATTGTGAAAGAGTGTTCGTTAAACGCCGATAACCTCCATAAAGAGCTTGAACATTCCCTGGCAAAGGTATGTACAGACCTTCCACTCCTGTTTCCACGAGAACTCGCAGGTGTTACAAAGGAGATTTTTGAGGAAGGAAAAGCGCGGGCAAGAGCTAAACTTCCCGAAATTGCATCCAACCTGCTGGGAGCACTTGAAGAATTTGGGAAGGAGTCTATGCTTGCGGCACTTACGCCAGTTAAAACCGAACCATTTCTTTCCTCAGAAAGGCTCAACCTTAAAGGTGTTCCATCAAAACTCGTTTGTTTTGAAGGTGCGCAGGTTCCGTCAATCTTAAGGCCAGGAAGCTGCCCTGAACAGGGTGTATGGGCCTCTGACCGGATACATATTGCAGCTTTTGTCCTGCTTCTTGAAGCCGAAAATGGAAAGGAAGTTCCCTTTGCCTTTGTGGAGTACGTAAGTTTCGGCCTGCTCAGACGGGTGGCTGTTCGAAGCTCGGATAGGCGGGAAGTTCTCAAAATCTGCAGGGAAGTGGAAAAAATTAAAGCCGGACTCATGCCTGAGAGAAAAGAAGAGAAACTCTGCAAGGAATGCAATTTCTCAGAACACTGCGTTTCAGAATCTTCCCTTATGTCGAAATTTTTCTAATTATGAATCTTATAACGGTAGTAGCTCAAGTAGAAATGAATCGAGCAAAAATAACTCTACTCCAGGCTTCGGATTATTAGGCAGCTTGATCTGCCTTTTTGGAGGATGGGAGTTCAGGAAAAAGTAAACGCCAAAAATGGATTTTGATGTCATTACTTATCGGACTGCTAGCATTAAAGACAAACACTGCCCAGGAAAAAAGAGGAAAATAAAATCATGTCAACACTACCAGTTGACACTTTTTCGATTTTTAACTCTAGTAACACTGACTTTTAACGTAAGACTTCCACCTTTAACCCTTTTTTCGAGCCTATTACAGTATTAAACAAGCTAGCCGCAATACGCCCTATGAAGTATCCAGATACCCCATAAAATATAGGTAGACTGAATACAGCCCATTTCCCGAAAATCAAGGAAAAGATTCCGAACTTTCTTGGTATCGAAATTCCCATTAAAGCAGCGATTGTTGTAAAAAACCCAAAAACCAAACCCATTGTTCCGTAAAGGATTGTAAGGATTTTCCCGAATTCGGGTGCATCTATTTCTTTTATGACTACCATGAAGTTCCCCCTGTATTCATTAGTTCTGCATTTCTATATATCTTTATCATGACCCAATTCTGAAACCAGTATGAATAGTAGTCTAAAACCAGTATAATTAATCTAAAACCAGATAATAACAGTAGTCTAAAAACAGCAAAGAAATGCTTCATAACGATGCAAGAGAGTTAATGAATAAAATTTATCTGTATCTGCAACAGATAGTACAAGGAAAATGTTCTCCGCCGCTATGGTCACTAATTAACGGTTCATAATTTCATCCTCTACTTATTTGAACATAATATCCATCAGGGAATTTTAACGAATTATTGAATAGAGGTTATGACTTGAAGAAAGCAGATCTTTCCTGTTATATCACTGATACAGAGATATTCCTGCCAAATATTCGTACTATCATACTACTTTAGTTTGAGGAAAAAGTATGATGGTTTTCTTTGATGTAGATGGTACTCTGTTGGATCATAAAAGTGCAGAGTTTACGGGAGTTAAATTATTTTACCAGAATTACCGAAATTTATTTAGTATGGATTTTAATGAGTTTTATTCTCTTTGGTGTAAAATATCAGAAAAACATTTTGAAAGATATTTAGCCAAAGAATGTTCTTTTGAAGAGCAGCGAATAGAACGAATTAAAGAACTTTATTTAGAACGAAATATTGATCTATCAAGTGAAGAGGCACTTAAAGTATTTGATTATTATTTACGCAATTATGAATTAAGTGATGGTCAATTTGTATCTAATTGGTATTATATATTTGAAAATCGTATATTTATACTATGGGAGAACGAGGTCCAAAACC
>NZ_LMVP01000536.1 GCF_002287235.1 Methanosarcina spelaei | reverse complement strand
TGGATCAAAAAAGAATAACAGGAGAAGGAAGTGAAGCCTGAACCGATGACCAATGGATTCTATATATGTCTCATATGCCTTGTATGTTTCTTTTTCTGCTAGATAGCTGTATTTTCTAAGGTCTTTAAGCCCAATATAATTAGCTGGTGGCCATCCATTTATTGTTTGTTCATGATTTTTTTTCAATTTACCGTTTATTATGTCTTCTACTGGTATGTAGAACTTCTCAAGTCGGTTTTCTATGTCTTTTATTTGTTGTTCTTTTTTAGATCGTGAAATTGTTTCTTCAAACTGTGTGATTATTTCTTTAGATTGTGTATTAGTACCAAAGTATTTCCAAAATGAATTACAATTTTCACGTTCACTAAAACTTTTCATTATGTGGTTAGCTAATTTGTCAACTTCATCCTCTACTTCCCATGTAGACAAATCAGGTGAATATACATGGTAATTAACTGGAACGATATCGAAAGGTACTTTTTCCACATAAGGATCTTTTAACAAACAAACAGGTTTATTCAATGCAGTACGAATTCCCAATTCAAAAAAGACATTTGGATTATTAGTAGACATATCGCAAAGTACTAAATCTGAAGACTCAAGATTAGAAATAATATTGCCGTGAATAACGTCAGAACCTTCAGTAATAGGCTTAATTGGTTCAAATCCAGCTTCCTTAACTGCAGGTATAAACAAATGCTCCATGACATGTCGAAAATGATGACTATCATTATTATATACTGAAACTAATTCAGGCGGAGTAGTAACTGGCATAATAATAAAACATTTTTTATCTGTCATGGTCATTACTATTGGATTTTAACTATACAAAGGTTGTTTTTTCGCTTTTTCATCTCTTATCAGTTCAATAGAAATGACAACACTTATTTTAGTTCACAGTTGATTAAAGAACAGATAAACATTTGTGGCAAAGGGAAAACGAATGGATTTAAAAAAAGAGTTGAAGCAGTTCTATGGAAATGCAAAAAAAGAGATAAAGCAATTCTATGAGAATATAAAACAGAGTCCATTAACTAGTCTAATTTGCTTAATTGTTATTGTAACTGCTTTAATCCTATTAATTGAACTTCCACACTGGCAAGTATCAGGAATAAACAACGTTACAGAAAAAGTCACTCTAGAAAATCAGTCTCGTGCTACATTAGCTCAAGTGTTGGGTGGTGCTGCTATTGGTATTGGTCTTTACTATACATGGAGACGAATTAACATTGCTGAGGAAGATCTGAGAGTCACACAAGAAAACTTAAAAGTTGCTCAGGATAATCTGAAAGTTACTCAGGATAATCTGAAAGTTACTCAGGATAATCTAGAGGCTACTCAAAAAGTTGCTCAAGAAAATTTAAAAATTGCTCAAGAAGGACAAATAACTGAACGCTTCACTAGAGCCGTTGATCAATTAGGCAATCCAGCAATAGAGATTCGTTTAGGTGGAATATATGCACTTGAAAGAATCGCAAATGAATCTGAAAAAGACTATTGGCCGATTATGGAGATTCTAACTGCCTATGTTAGGAAAAACTCATCTATTGAAGATCCTATAGTATTACAACAAGACAAAGTATCATTGGATATTCAAGCAATTCTCACTGTAATTGGAAGGAGAAATAAACCCTTCACTGCTAAAGAACCTAGCTTTTTACACTTATCTAAAACTTATCTAGTAGGAGCTAACCTAGGTCAAAGTAATCTTAATGACGCTAGACTAGGGTATGCTAACCTAACCGATGCTTTCCTTAGATTAGCTAATCTTAGCCAAGCGGTCTTATATAGAACTAAACTGACAGATTCACGCCTTAAACATACTAATCTTGTAAACGCTACCCTTACAGAAGCTAATCTTGAAAACACTGACCTTTTGGAGGCTAATTTTGAAAATGCATATTTAAAAGGAGCTAGTCTTAAAGGAGCTAAAAATCTAACAGTTGACCAGCTTTTAAAAGTAAAAACACTTTACAAAGCAGAACTAGATCCTTGGTTAGAGGAAGAATTAAGATCAAAAGGCTATTCTCATCTTTTAGATGATGAACCATGAATTAATCCCCATGTTATCAGTCAGAAAAACAACCCGGGGACAAAACTACATGTACGAACTTGGAAGAAAGGAACAAGTCGGAACGTATCTGAGAAACCGGAACATAAGAGACGAGTTATTCGATGAGCAGTTCATGAGTAATTCAAAAGAGAGCCGAATGTGAAAAAACACATGGACACGTCAAGGGTAAAACAAAGTTCATATATTTATAGTAAGTACTGTCAGTAGAAAGCTATATTCTCTCTTGAGTTTCATAGCATATCAACTATGGTACTGATTAAATTACAAAATAAGATCGGAGAAAAGAATTCATTTGGAAGATATTTGTAATAAAGCATTGTCATATTAGATCTGGATTTTTTAGAGTTAATTTGAGAGCTTATCCTTGCCCAGGTAAAAACAGTGTTATATTTATCAAAGCATAAGGCATTTTGTTTTTTCCTTTGTTACAAGGACGTAGTTAATAAACGCCTCTGGATTTTTCAAAGAGAAAGGTTGATGGATATGAGCATGCATTGGGGAGATTTTGTTACGGAACAAACGGCATCATATGGTGAGCTTGTTCTGGGTGTTGATCCTGTTCTCGAGGATATTCCGCTCTTTTTTAAAAAAACCGATAGGTCTGCAACGGAAGTTTTGGAAAAATACGTTTTATTTCTTCTTGATGTAGCGGCAGATCAAGTTGGCTTTGTCAAATTTCAGTCTGCTTTTTTCGAAGCTTTTGGTTCAAAGGGTATTGATGTTCTGGCACAGGGAATTGCTCTTGCCAAAAAAAGAAATATGGGAGTTATTCTCGACGCAAAACGAGGTAACATTGGAACCACGGCAGCAGCGTATGCCCGTGCCTATTTGACCCCTGCGAAGGCTGGCTCCGTTTCAAATCTTGAGGTTGATTGTTTGGTCGTTAATCCATTCCTGGGGCCAGATACATTGGAACCTTTTATCGACTGCTCGCGCAAATATGGAAAAGGTCTTTTCGTTCTCGTCAAAACATCAAATCCGGGCTCTGGATGGTTGCAAGACAAAATCGTCGACGGAACTCGCGTTTCTGACCGCATTGCGAAACTTGTAGCGGACTGGGCTGCAGAAACGCAAGGGAAAACAGGACTGGGTTCTGTTGGTGCTGTTGTTGGAGCAACCTTCCCCGAAGATGGGAAAAGGCTTCGTAATCTGATGCCTGATTCGGTTATCCTGGCGCCCGGCATAGGGCCACAAGGTGGAAAGGCAGAAGATATTCACGTCCTTCGCCGCCAAAATTCTTCCGGTGTTTTAGTTTCTGTATCTCGGGGAATAACAAAAGTAGATGATTTGAATCTCTTAGAAGAAGACTATACGATGCTTGTTCGTAAACGCATCGAATCCTTTCAAAAATCCTTGAACACTCTGGACCGATAACTCTAACCATTATCTATTGTCCGTCGAGTGCAGTTAAACAGATTGTAGATGGCTATCACGGTAGTCTTGCCATCCATTGTGCATTAAACTTGCGCTTTAGTTTTTGTACGTTCGGGGAACAGAGAAAAGCCAAATGGATTATTCCTGCCAAACGCATGAAAATGCGAAAACCTAATCCCCCTATCATATCAAGCAATAAATTGCTTCCACGGAAAACAAGGAATGCCGGTTTTCTACGGGTAGAAGTAAATCTTTAATTGCAGCATTTTTTACAATTGTCGGTTAAGTTGGTTTTAGGATGAGTGGTCGCCTGCAATTTGATATTTAGGAAGTGCTCCTTCTGTATTTTTATTGTCATAGTTGTTGACTGTCACCTTCAGTTTTTCCGCATAGTTATAGATGTCATTTAAGTCCTCAATTGCTACCTTTTCTTCATTTTTATTATCGGTAAACAAACCCAAGTATTTCTTTTTGGAATTGAAATAGAGCCGACAGATAGGTTTTCTATTGTTGTCATCCAACAAAATGCCACAATAATTTTTCTTATCTCGAATATAAACTCTTTTTATATCCAGATTTTCACAAAGAATGGATTTTACAATATAATAACCTTGCAATTCATCTTCAGTTGTCACAATTTCGTCTTGAATAGTATTTTCAAGTTCATTTGGAGGATTCTCTACATCATCATCTGTTGGAGTAGAGTTAACAGTGTCAGTCATTGCAAATTTCAATCTTTCGTTTATTCTATCGTTGATGAACTGATTGAGAGCATTTCTTGTGATGTTAGTAAATTTCTCCTTTACACTCTGAGTGAAAACTCCATCCTTTACTTTCTTAGCGAAAAATTTAACAAACTCTTCAGATGGATTATTAATTTCATTAGCAAGAATTAGTTTTATTTCCTTAGTATATTTCAAGTCACAAGCTACAGATGCTAAATCATCAGCGTTAAATGATTCCTTCTTAAATCTCTTTAATTCGTTAATTAAAGGTTCTTTGATATCTAACAGATTAATTTCTAGGAAAGCTTTTTCATCCATTTTATTTGGAGCATCAATATCAGTAAAAAAACGATATAAAATCCCATTTGTAAGAATTCCTATTTTTGCTTCACTTACGGTAAAGTACCGAAACAATTGAGACGCATGAACCGTATCCAAATCGGCATCTATGTTTTTACACTCTATCAGTATAACTGGCTTTCCATCTCGAAAAACAGCATAATCTACCTTTTCACCTTTCTTTGTGCCGTAATCAGTTGTAAATTCAGGTACTACCTCTGTAGGATCAAAAACGTTGTACCCAAGAATGTTAAGAAGAGGCATCACTAGAGCATTTTTCGTTGCTTCTTCAGTTTTTATATTTGCAGATAAACTCGGAATCTTTGCAGCTAGAAACTTTACTTGGTCGATAAAATCCACATTAAACGCCTCTAATGTAAATTTATTCAATGGTACATGAATATGAAGGCATATTCTATAATATATTTTCTATTTTTGTTTTCCTAGCTCAAATGAATTAAGAATTAATTGAAAATGCCTTTTCATATTATAATCTTCATATAAAAGGTACTATTATCTGTTTACAATTTATGAGGATAGTGAGATTTCAAAATAAGGACGAGTTCCCGCTGACAAAAATATCCAATTTTCGATTCTAGCTACATAAAGCTAAAAATTTTGGGTTCTTTGTGGTTTGCGGGGGATTTCGTACCTTGAGGAAAAGGTTGTGTAAAAGCGAGGATTAAATAGGTAATCATGTGTCTTCGGTTAAGTGAGGAATCGTGATAAATTGCGTTCATTTCCACCACATTTATCAAATATTTGAATAACTTTTGAAAGGAACAGAATATCGATTTCATGCAAACAGGCCAAAATTTAAGGTTTGTTTCTAATGTAAAATCGATAGCTTTCAGGCAAGAAAAATCCTTAACCGATGACCAATGAATAGGTAATATGTCAAATTTAAAAAAGAGATATTAACATATGTTGGAGACGACTCAGTACCAAAATTCAGCGATGAACATAAAATTAAAATCACTATATTTTGTAATTGGTCACAGTCTATGTGATACAACTTCAGGGTTGAAGTCTTTAGATCCTGAATATTGATTTCAATGAAAACCGGATTCTTCCTGTTAATTCAGATTTTCAATCAAGAAATGCAAAAATCATTAGATTTTGCATGAAAGTACATGAGGATATCTTCCTCAAGTACTCTCTTCTTCCTTTTTTCCCATAACTGCGATTATTCCACTAATAATTTTTATGCGTTCATCAACCGAAAATATTTCAGTCTCAACAATTTTCCTCTTATGAACTTCTCCTTTTTGATACCCTGTTTCATCTTGATACATCTCATCATTTGTGATAAGGTGCCAAATTATCGTAACTATTTTTCTTGCCAACGCAATAATTGCCTTAGCATACCCAATCGACTTCATTTTCCGGTTAAAAAACTCTTTTAACTTGCTATTTTTCTTTCTTGCTGCTGCCTGAGCTATCTGTGTTAGAATCCACCTTGCTACTTTTGACCCTCTCTTTGTGATTCTACCTTTGTAATATTTATCAGCAGATTGATACACATTTGGAACTATTCCAAGCCATGAAGCAAGCTTGTCTCCTGAAGGAAAATCCCTTAAATTTCCAATTTCAGCAATTAAAGTTGATGCACCTATTTCTCCAATACCCGGAATTGACATCAAAATATCCATTTCACGCTTATGCTTTCCATAAGCATAATTGAAAATTTCTTTTTCCAAAGCTTCGATTTCATCGTCAAGGTGCTTTATTAATTTAAGACATATTTGAAGCCTTATTGCTGCACTTTGAGATATTTCTCTATCCAGAGTCTCTCTTATCTGAGAACTTTTTTTACGAACGTTTGGAGAAAGGTTCTCTATAATTTGGTCAACAGTTTTACCTGAAGAGATTCCCGATAGAATTGCTATACCATTTTTACCAAAAATATCCGCCAGCACATCATGTAGATTAAACATTTCAGATGTGAGAATAGCATGAGCTTCGTTTTTTATGTCTGTTCTTTTTCTAACAAGTACTAAACGAAGTCGAATGTATGAACGAAATTCCCTTTGATCTTTTGGGAAAACTCTTGATGGCTGAATCATATTATTCAGTGCAAGTTGTGCAATAACTTCTGAGTCAATTTTATCTGTTTTTTTGTGTGTAAATGCCTTCATATCTCGCGCATTTCCAATTATAACAGGTAGATGCTTTATCAATGAGTCATAAATAGGTACCCAAAAGTCACTGGTTGATTCACATGCAACAACATCACATTTTTCCGATACAACCCAGTTTTTAAGGGCCAAAATTCCATCTTCATCTCTATCAAAACGTTTTTGTTGTTTATCACCGGATTTACTGAGAATTGTAGCAATGAAAAAACGTTTATGAATGTCCAAACCGCAAGATTTGTTTACAACTCCAATCAATTTAAATCACCTAATTTTTTGGGCAGTGGAATTGCCTCAAAGGCAATTTTGCATCCGTGATCAAAGTCACATTTAAGCCTTCGATGACAATTCACTGATTAGTTTTGGAAAGGTTTTTAAAACCAAATCTAGTACAACCTTCCTGCCCAAAAGGTAATGATGAAATCAATAGTCAAAAAAGGTAAGGTAAAGGTACTTTCATTTCTTTGTGCCTGTTATTCGAAGAATTTCATGTTTGTTTTGGAACAGAGTCTATACCTTTTTGATTTTATGAAATTACAGGCTCTTCGCTGTTTAGAGTGAGTAATTTAGATCTATCTCTTAAATATCAAAGTAACATATGTATAATATAGAAACATTTGTGGTTGAAAATGACATTCAAGCTTGTTATTTCTCTTTTTGTCTGATTACTTTGTAACTGAATAATTATTTTCAACCCGTATAGAACAGCGAAGAGCCAAATTATTCTCTGCCTAGGTATGTTATCTGAGAAAATTCTTAGCTTATAGTCTGTAATTCGAATATCTGAGGCGCTAATTTCACAAAGGTAAAATAAAAGTTTTACATTTGAATATTTAAAGAATAGATTTGATATAAAATAAGAGGCGAGGTTGTGGATAAAATAGAGCAAAAAAATAAAAAAAACATATTAAATACGTTAATGCGTTATGTTTTTGGAGTCTTCTTTTTACTCTCCAGTGCAGTATCCTTTTCGTCTTCTTTCATTGCTGGATTACTTTTCTTTTTAGCGACTCTTATAGCGATTCCACCTACAGCAACTCAGTTGGAACGAAAATTCAACTTTTCAATGTCCGGTACAATAAGGTTTTTTGTAGTACTCTTTTTAGTGATTATAGCTTTTTCTTCAGTACCTCATGTTGATTCGACTACAGTACTAAATAACAGTACTGATCCAATAGCAGCACCTCTTACATCTGCTAATGGTGGAAGTACAATAGAAATGCCAACATCAACAGAAACATCTGAAGTAGCAACAATATCTGATAATAAAGGAACAATGGACATAATAACAAGTCCAACAGGAGCTACTATTACAGTTGATGGAGTTGCGCAAGGTTTTTCTCCAGTAAAAGGTTTGCCTGTGGATGAAGGAGATCATGTTGTAGATTTATATTTGTCAGGATACAACTCAAAAACATTAACTGTATATGTAACAAATTCAGACACAAAAACAGTAGATTGGACTTTTACACCATATGTAGATTCTAGTTCTACAGAAATAGAAAAATCTGAAGTAACAGATACAGACAAATCTGAAGTAACAGATACAGACAAATCTGAAGTAACAGATACAGAAAAATCTGAGCAGTCAAAGGCACAAATTACAACACCAAATTTAAAGTCAACAACATCAAACACAATTGAGACCGACAGCACATTACTATATGCAAGCTCAGAGTCTAATGTGTACCATAATGCAGGATGCAGTTATGTCCAACGAATTAAACCGGAGAATCTCATTACCTTTAAGAGCGTTCAAGAAGCAAAGGCACATGGATATAGGGCATGTAAAAAATGTGGTGGTTAAATCAACCCCATATACAAACTTATTATTGCCTTATGTACAGTTCCTCAAATTCTGACAAAATATCATATAATGACATAATGACATTCAAAACAATTTTCTTTCTGAACATTATCAAAATCAAAATGTCCAAAATTAGAGCTACAATTCTACATTTATACTTACTTATTACTTTTTAGTAAAGTCTGACTGGTTGCGCTGCCTTATACACATTCACTATCATTGTGATTCCTATTAACATAAATACCTATATCAGGTAGCGGCTGCAAATTATTATCTTTTTTCCGGATACCGAAAAAACTTATCAGGCTATTTGCGATTGAGCATGCTCTTACTTATCATCCAGTTCAGCGAATCTGAAGGATAAACATTTTGCACAAATCATCTTTTTCAAAGTTAGCGATTATTTTAATATTATTAGTGTGTAATACAAGCGCATGCCCTCAGAGTCTCACAGGGACGAAGACCTTTTCGAGTCCCAGTATATTGAAAAATACCTGAGCGAATACGCGAGTGTTTCGTCAATAGTACGTGAGGCGCTGCCTTTTGAACTTATCGCTACTGTGGGGGGAGTAGCTGCAGGAATTATACTTTCCGGGATGACAGATGAGCTTGGGATGATACCTGGACTGCTCGTAATTTATCCAGGAGTGCTCGGGCTCAGGGGAAATATTTCCTCGACCCTTGGCTCAAGGCTTGGCAGTGCAATTCACCTGGGACTGATTACGGATCTTGACAGGCATAACCCGGAACTCATGAACAATATATCCGGTTCCCTGATCCTGAGTGTTATTACCGCTTTTATTCTCGGAATCCTCGGGCACTATGTAACCCTTGCTCTGGGCTTCGAAAGTGCAGGTGTTTTTAAACTTACTCTTATCTGCGTGATTTCAGCCTTTACATCCGGGGTAATTCTTTCTTTTGTTGCAGCTCTGCTGGCTGTAGGAATGTTCAGATTCGGTTTTGATCCTGATAATGTTGTTACTCCTTCGATTGCAACTATAGGTGATATTGTTTCTATGCTCATGCTTTTCCTCTCTGCAAAATTGGTGGTGATGTTTTGAGGAAAACAGGGCACCAGACTCCTTACTACACAATTAACGGTATCATTCAGCGAGGGCTGCCGGTACTTATAATAACATGCGTAATGGGAATTCTTGTAGGGCAGCTTCTTAATTCAAGAGAAAAAAGTTTAATATCTATGCCAGCGATACTGATTCTTATCCCTTCCCTTATCAAAATCGGAGGGGATACAGGAAGCATGCTTGGAGCCAGGCTTTCATCGGCTTTCCATATGGGTCTTGGAGATAATATCAGGAGTAACCCGGTGGTACATAATAGTGTAATTGCAGCTTCAATCGTAGGGTTTGTTTCTTCAATTTCTGTCAGCATACTGGTCTTTCTGGCAAGCAGTTTCCTGGGGTACGGGATGCCTTTTCTCACAATTCTTGAAATCAGCCTCATTGCCGTTATCATAGAACTTGCAGTTGTGTACTCTGCAACAGTAGCCATTGCCTTTATTTCTCATAGGTTCGGAATGGATCCGGATGATACGGTCATTCCTTTCATAGCAAGCCTTGGAGACCTTGTTGGAGTTACAGGAATTTTCATGGCCCTGTACATATTGAATATTTTATAAGTAATGTTTTTATAAAACAACTTTACTACCATTGTTTACTAACAATTATCACTACCATTATCACTACCAATATTTACTGCCATTATTTACTGCCATTATTTACTGCCATTATTAACTACAATATTTACTGCCATTATTAACTACAATATTTACTACCGTTATTATCTGAATTTATTATATTCCAGCCAGGTTCTTAAAACCTGATTAATCAAAAATTAATAATTAATAATTACTATTAAGTACATACTCATACACACCAGCACAAGGTAGAGTTGATCTAGAGACTATGTTCCCTAAAGAATTCAGATACAGTCCAAAGAACCTCAAGGATCTTTTGACTGAGATGAAGGACACTTCCGAACTCATGGTAGACCTTGCATACTCTGCAATGATTTACGATGATGAGGACGTTGCAGAAGAGGTACTCAATCTTGAAGATAAGATGGATACTCTCGATTACCAAATTAAGATGGCCGCGATGTTAAGCACACGCAGGGTTGACGAGGCCGAAGGCCTCCTTGGAGTTTTACAGGTTGCTGCGTGCTCGGAAAATATCGCTAATGCCGCAGGCGATATTGCCAAGATAGTTCTTATGAACATGGGAATTCCGATGGAACTGAAAGTTGCTCTCAGGGAAGCGGAAGAAACCATTGTCAGGGCAACGGTTGCTGCAGAATCTTCAATGGCAGGACGTACGCTTGGCGACCTTGAACTTGATATCGAGACAGGCATGTGGATTATTGCTATCAGGAGAAATGAGGACTGGATTTATGATCCTGACAAGGAAACTCGCCTCCGTCAGGGAGATGTTTTGATTGCCAGAGGGCATGATGAAGGAGTCACACTGTTTTTCGAGATGGCAACGACAAGGAAATTCGTGCCAAAAGAAATCGAGCACAATAAAATTTTAAAAGATCTTGAGCATGCCGTGGATATTATAGTAGATATGAAGAACATGTCCGAACTTTCGGTAGGACTTGCATATTCTGCTATTCTTTTTGACAACGAGGATATTGCATATGAGGTTAGTGCCCTGGAGTCTGAAATGGACTCTATGAAATACGAACTCCAGCATTGGGTGCTTGAAACCGCAAAGCATTTTGAGGATGTGAACATGCTCAGAGGAATCCTTCACCTTGCAAGTGCCTCTGAAGCTATTTCCGATGCTGCGTACGGAATTGCAGATACCGTACTAAGGGATATCGAACTCCATCCCATTATCACCCTCGCAGTCAGGAATTCCGAAGAGGTTATAACCAGGCTCCAGGTCGAGAAATGCTCTCCTATAGTCGGAAAGACTTTTTTTGAATTGAAGCTTGAAACTGAGACAGGGCTACATGTAATGGCAATAAAAAGAGCTGACCGCTGGGTTTATGCTCCGAAAGGCAACACGATTGTTCAGGCAGGAGATATGCTTATTGCACGCGGGTCAAGGATTGGAGAAGGAGCGCTTATAGAAATGTGTGAGTGTAAACTGAACCAGTAATCCCCTTACCTGGTGATTTTCACTTTTTCCTGCTGATGATGCAGGACCATTCATAGGAAGTATAACCTGGAATGAAAGTTTCTGAATAGTTTTACAAATTTTTCATTTTATTGTTTTTGGTTTATTTTATTGTTTTTGGTTTGTATCTTTTTTGGAAGCTTACAAGCTTCGTTTTTATATATTTAACTATATTTTTATATTTTCAGCTACGTATTACTATGTGGGAGTTTTGAGTATGGCAGTTATTGGTCTTTCAAGAAACAAAGACACTCTGGAATCAGTAAAAGTCGCAGTAGAGCTTGCAGGAGGGCTTGGAATTAAAAAAGGATCTACTGTACTGATAAGGCCGAATGCAAATACTGCAGACCCGCCACCTGGCTCGACAAATCCTGAGATCCTGAAGGGAGCTATAAGGGAAGCAAGAAAATGCAGCCCTGAAAAAATTATTGTTGCTGAAAAATCAATGACCACATTGGATACCGAAATGGTGCTCAGGAAGCTTGGGCTCTGGCAGGCTGCGGAGTCAGAAGGAATAGACGAAATCCTCACCTTTGATCACATGAAACGCTATCATATGAAGCCTGATGGCGCTTACTCCTGGCCGGATGGTTTTTATGTTCCCGAGTTTCTCGATTCGGTAGATTATGTAATTGCTCTTCCTGTAATCAAGACCCACTGGACTGCAACCTTTACCATGGGCTTGAAATCGCAGATCAGCATAACCGCAGACCGGGATAGGAGGCAGCTTCCTCATGGCAGACATATGGACGAACTTTTCGGGAATATGATTGCCGAATCAAATCTTGTTTATAAGCCTGATTTTTATATTTCGGACGCTACAAAGTGCTTTGTGGCCGGAGGCCCTGACCTTGGAACTCTCAGAGAGCCTGGTATTGTACTGGCAAGCTCGGATGTTGTTGCAAATGATGCTGTGGGTCTTGCTCTCCTGAAAACTCTTGGTACGGTTCCGAAAATTCAAGAGCATTCAGTCTGGGCCCAGCCTCAGATCAGAAGGGCGATAGAACTTGGGCTAGGGATAAGCGGAAGGGAAGAAGTGACTTTAAAGAATTCAGGGGTTGAGGAAACCGAAGGAATTCTTGCTAATCTTGCTTGATTGCGGTCTGGAAAAGTTTGGTGAAGATAACCAGGGGCAGGAAAATTCAGGCCTGTAGGAAAATTCAGGCCTGTATGCCTCTCTATACGTTTCAACAAATCGGATTTTTTGTAGTTTGATTTGAAAATTAGATCTATAAGCTTAGCGGATTTAACAGGCTTATAGTATTTTTTTAAATAATCCTAAGGTAATTTACTTATCCAGATCCTTAATTCTTCCTTTTTTGCCTCTGATTTATTCGGACTGTACAAATATGCTCACATATTACCATAATTTATTTATTTCCTACGTTCCCATAGGTTATAGGGGAATTTTTATGAAATGCGAAAGTTGTGGAGCAGAGAGTGAAGGAAGATACTGCAAGACATGTGGCGAAATACTGGATGAAGTTGTAAGACGAGTAGGAGAAGCACGTTGGGCTGCAATGGATGATTGCTCATTTATCTATCCACTTGTCCAGCGCGTAGCTAAAGGAGAACTTACAGTCAACGATATTATTAATTCTCTTGAAGTGGAAGACTGAACATGCTTTTCTCTCAAGGCATCAGTCCGTAGTTCCCAAGGCGGCTGCAGGGTTTTTCTTCTAATATTTGATGTAATTTGATGTAAAACTTTACGACGAGGTTAGTGGGAGGAGTTTCCCTCGTATCTGTCGGATTTCTCGCTTGAAATTTGATTAGGAGGATACACTTCAAACCAGGTCTTTAACTTTACTGCAGGAACAAGTTTTTTGAGATTAATTATAGCGCAGCTTTAGCTTTAAGCCTTAAAGTTATATCTCTTTAGCTTTAATATTTCAGTGTTGAGCAGTTTTCCTGCTGTCAGGAGCTGGTGCCATATATGAATAGAAAGACCGATGCAGTTGTTTTGATATTCTTGTTTGCAGCAATGGTTCTCATTTCGGGATGTGTCCAAAATAAGAAAGCTGAGGCACCTGTAAATAAGGAGTCTCCCGAAACCGGTAAAGGGGATGAAAGCATGAACATTCAAAGTATAAATGTTTCTAGCAGTGCATTTGCATCTAACGGTAGTATTCCAGGAAAGTACACCTGTGATGGGCAAAATATAAATCCGCCTCTTGAATTCGAAGGCATTCCCGAAGAGGCTGAGAGTTTGGTACTCATAGTAGACGATCCGGATGCCTCTCCAAAGACATTCACACACTGGATTGTCTGGAACATAGAACCCATGGCGAAAATAGAAGAAGACAGTATACCTGGGGTCGAAGGTTTAAATGATTTCAAGAAAATGGGATATGGAGGGCCATGTCCACCTTCAGGCACGCACAGGTATTTCTTCAGGGTCTATGCTCTGGACAAAAATCTGGATCTTAAAGCAGGAGCAGGACGAAAAGAACTCGAAAAGGAAATGATAGGACATATTATTGCTGAAGGGGAGTTGATGGGAAAATACAGCAGGAAATAATTTGTTTATGGGGGGAAGAGAGTGGAAGAAAACAATACAGCTGAAATGAATCCAGATTTTTTCGAAAACCCTGGAGGCGATTTGGAAAAAGCAACCTTTGCTGCAGGTTGCTTCTGGGGTATTGAAGAAGCTTTCCGGCAGGTTAAAGGTGTGGTTGCAACTGCGGTTGGCTTCAGTGGAGGGCATTTTGAACGTCCTACTTATGAGCAGGTCTGCACCCTTGATACCGGGCATGCCGAAGCAGTTAGGGTGATTTTCGACCCGAAAGTCGTGTCTTATGAGACCTTACTTGACGTCTTCTGGAAGATCCATGATCCCACTACAAAAGACAGGCAGGGCCCTGATGTCGGAAAACAATACCGCTCGGTAATCTTTTACCATGACGACAAGCAAAAAGCCGCTGCTTTTGCCTCAAAAGAGAAGCTTGAAAAATCAGGAGCTTTTAAAAACCCGATAGTTACTGATATTGTGCCGGTTTCGGAATTCTATATGGCTGAAAAGTATCACCAGCAGTATTTTGAAAAGAAAGGTTTTCTGCAGAATGTACTTCGAGGTTTGAAGAAGTAACTATCTGAAGTGAACATGCCGTTGAAATCTCAAAATTGGAAAAACGGTCTTCAAATGGGTTTTTAACGAAAATGCGCTTGAGTTTGTGCTATTTCTCAATTTATATTTTCTATTTTTCTGACCCTTTTAATTTTGTTGGATAAATTGATTAACATTCTAACAAATACATGTATTAACTCATTAACTTTTGAGGTAATGTTATGCGCTTTATCGTTCTAGCAGTTGCAACGTTAATTTTGTTGGGAATTGTGGGTTTCTCTGTTTACTCTGGTTCCAGTAATGAGAACATTCAGGATGACAAAAATATAATCCGAAAAACGTCAGAAATTGACGAGAACGGCATATTTAAAGAAATAAAACTTGACAACAGCTCCATCACGGCTCCTGAATCATGTGATCGCTTCGAAACTGTAATAGTGAATCCTGAGAAATTCAGGACACTAGCTTCGAACGGAACCGTAAACCTGAGCCTCATGGGAGAAGACTATGAACTTAAACTTCAAGAAAGAGAGATTCAAAAACCAAATGTAAATTCTTATATGGGATATATCACCGGAAAGCCGCAAAGTAGTGCTTTTTTCACAGTAAAAAACGATTCAATCGACGGTTGCATTAATGTAGATTTTTTCAATCAATCATATGGGATTGCTTCAACGGACGAGAAATATGAGGGAAAAACTGTCCATCTTCTGTGGAGGTATTATAGCGAAGGAGGGGAGGAAGAAGTTAAAAAACATCATTCGTTAAATCCATTAGAATTTTCCCTGAGAAACAGTGATAAAAAAAGCCATGAAATCAATATCGAGCTTTTTGATTTCTATAATAATTCCGTATTCAAAGAAAACTACGCAATGAACCCTGAGGATGAAATCTTTTCGCCTGAAATAACTGTCGAACCGGGATACTACAGGTATAAAATTATTTTAGATAATAAATTTACTTTTGAACAAAGAGTAACGGCAAGTTACGCTGCTAATTTGGGTGGTTCAGAAAAACTGCATATCAATATCATTGATAATCCGGATAACCCTATTGAGTTCGTAAGCGAGATTGCCTGAGCATTCCTTCTTAGTAAATTCCGTTCTCCTTTCTTGTCGCAGTTGAAAAGAACTTTATGCCTAACAAAAAATTTCCTTTATCCAGGAATCCTGGATAATTATTTACCCTTCCTTATCCTATTTTTCATCATGATTTTTGACCCTATCACTGTCTGCAACCTGGAACTCCAGAACCGCTTTGTAAGGTCTGCAACACACGAATTTTTGGCTGAAGAAGACGGAACGCCAACTTCCAGGCTCGGAGACCTTTATGAAGAGCTTGCAAAAAATGAGGTTGGGTTGATCATAACCGGTTATTCCTATGTTCTTCCGGGCGGACAGAGTGATATTTATCAGCAGGGCATCTATGATGACCGTTTTATTGAACCCTACCTGAAGATAACCGAAAGGGTGCACAGGTACAGAAGTAAAATCGTGCTCCAGATCGTTCACGGAGGGAGGCAGGCAAGCGTTTCGGACAAATATCCGGTTCCTATGGCTCCTTCGAAAGTAAAAGACGGGCATTCGGCAGTTATGCCTAGGGAAATGACCGAACAGGAAATCCTGGAAGTAATCGAAGCTTTTACAAAGGCGGCTGTCAGGGCAAAAAAAGCAGGCTTTGACGGGGTACAGCTCCACTGTGCCCATGGCTTCCTTTTAAGTAGTTTCATTTCTCCCTATACGAACAGGAGGACTGACCTCTGGGGAGGCTCGATAGAAAATCAGGCAAGGATAGTCACGGAAATTGCCAGGCGCATAAAAGAGGAGACCGGAGATTCTTTCCCCATTCTGGTCAAAATGAATGTAACGGATGGTTTCCAGCCCTGTTGTTCAAAGGCTAAACTGGGACTTGACATTTTCCAGGCTATAGAAATTGCAAAGCTTCTGGAAAAGTCTGGAATATGTGCAATTGAGGTCAGCGGAGGAATCAGTGAGGCAGGTGGGGTAACTATAAGGACCGCAATCAATACTCCTGCCAAAGAAGCATATTTCAAGGACTGTTCTAAAGCGATAAAAAGTGCAGTAAACATTCCTGTCATTCTTGTGGGTGGAATAAGGTCTCTTCAGGTTATTAATGATCTGCTTGAAAACGGATTTGCCGATCTGGTTTCCATGAGCAGGGTGTTTATCAGCGAACCTGACATTGTTTTGAAATTCAAATCAGGGAAGGTTAAAAAAGCAAGATGCGTGTCCTGTAACCTCTGCTTTGACCCTGAAGGCATAAGTTGCAACTTCCAGTTTGAGTAAAGATGAAATTTACGCACTTGAGGAATAAATAAGGTCGCATCCCTGCCTTTTCAAAGGAGGGTTAGACCGCCAACTTCAACAAAACAACAAATCTAAATTTTTTAAACTTCAGATGTTAAAACAATTTTACTCAGGTGCATGCACAATAGCAGTAAGTTCCTGTCCTTCAAATTCTTTAGTTGATTGCACAACTATAGTCAGAACTAAATAATTTATAAACAAACAAATTCATGTTTATTAATATCTAACTTAACTAAGACTTATAGATACTAAAATTGAATAGCTTTTTCATTTATACTCATCTTTGAATATGAGTTAAGGCATAATACTCAAATAAATAATTTATGGCCAAATAATTGAATATTAATAATGTTGGTAAGTGAACCATACTCAAAATCCGTTTAAAAAATTGCATTGTTAGAGAACCTGGACACAAAAGTTATAAAGAATAACTTAAAAGGAGTTTATGGAGTTTGAAAGTACCTTCCAAGTCATCCAAACCCCATAAAATATGCCCCAAGAGGCAGTTATCATGTTTAGCTGTGCGAATATTTAAGCTTGTCTGATCCGGCCTCTTAGGGTAAAATACTAGGAGTTGAAGTAATGAAGCTAGTGGTGGTCCTGTATATTATGCATCCAGTGGTCGTTATAAGATTGTTGGAATAATAAGTGCATCGACTACAGTAAATGGTAACATACCAGCCACTGTTTATATTCCATGTGGAGAGGTAATGTCTAAACTTGGTGTGACTCCTCTTACTGCATAAGTTTTAAGACGTAAATATTACATCTTTTCCATTTTTTAGAGAAAATTGGTGATACTATGGGCAGAAAACCAGTAATGCTATTTATTTTTTTTTCAATTATAATTCTTCTACTTTCAGAAACTGTACTTGCCAATACTTATCATTCACCTTCTTCCAGTTTGCATGAAATTAATGAAACAAATGGCTTGTCGAAGAGAACCGTACCGTACTCTGGCTGGCTTGAAAGTCCAGATAAAACAATTTCTCTGCTCTCAAAATTGAGTGAAGAAACCCTCACAAATTGCACAAATCCCGAAAGTACTATATACGATCCCAATGTGCTGAAAGCCTATGGAAAAGTTCCTGTAATTAAAAATACTTCGGAATTGACTGAGTTCAATTCAACCCTACAAACTGTGAGAGACAGTTCTATCCTTGAGGTTAAACCATATCTTTATCCTGACGGACCGATAGTTGACTATGGAGCTGGCTTCATGCACGGATATT
Source organism: Methanosarcina spelaei (assembly GCF_002287235.1). Taxonomy (GTDB): domain Archaea; phylum Halobacteriota; class Methanosarcinia; order Methanosarcinales; family Methanosarcinaceae; genus Methanosarcina; species Methanosarcina spelaei. The sequence continues at coordinate 2,009 of NZ_LMVP01000536.1, read as the reverse complement.
TTCTGATCAAACTCTACGATTATGAAGGTAACAAAACTGCCTATTCGGAAACAGAGTTAAAGGAAATCTACAAAATAGTAGAAAAGCACGCATTTAAAGCTGGAATTGATAAAGTCCCGGTAATGTTCTGTCTTTGGGATAAGACAGCAATTTTTGATTTTCCTGAAAATAACTCTTCATTTGGCGGGAGCATGTTCGATAAGGATGTCGTCCAACTGACAGATATCGAATTTCCGATGTTTTATTATAATCTAGCTAATTCGTCATCATTACAAATCATAAAAAATGATTCTCTAGATGAAATAAAACCGTATCTCCACCCCAGTGGACCTATAGTTAAATATGGTTCCGACACGATGGAAGGAGTTTTCCCAATAAAACTTTATTATGAAGGAAATGAAACAGTCTACTCTCAAACTGAACTGGACGAAATCCATAATATTGTAAGGAAATGTGCGAACAAGGCAGGTCTTGATAGTGTTTCAGTTATGTTTTACAACCAGGAAGGTATAGTACGCTTTGATGGTTACAATAATACGTATTCCTCTCCCAATAACTCGATGTCTGGAAGTAAAAACATTGTAGAACTCAATAATTCAAATAACAATGGTTCAAACCCTTTTAATGAAAATAGTTCTATTGTAAATAACTCGAGTGAAAATGATTTAAGCAAAAATAACTCTATTCCAGGTTTTGTATTATTTGAAAGTTTAATCTGTCTTTGTGGAGTGTGGAAGTTCAGCAAGAAGTAATACATGGTTTGGATTGCCAGACCGCTGAATGGCATAATGTTTTTTTGCTTGTTTGTTTTCAGCCTCGTGAGAAAAAAGGCTAATCCTTGTCATTTTAATGGCGGGATAATCAATATTCTCAGATTGGAAGTACAGTCTGTAGCGAAAGCTTAGATGCCCGCGACTTCAGTCGTGGGAGTAGTCACTGACAAAATCAGTTGCAGCAAAAGCTGCAGATTAAAATCACATTTTAAACAGTTAATGGTCTGATGTTGTTGATTTTTCAGTTCAACTACATAATTTCTATAAAGATTAGCGTGAACTACCTCTCCCTCGAACTTGAGAAGTTCGGCGAAAGATTCACGGAGGAGTAATTCACCACAGACCTGGGGTCCAATTCTCAAGATTTAGCTGAAGAAACATTCTGTCACGACCTTGTCCATATTCATTCTTTCGATACTCTGCAAGTTTAAATCCAAATTTGTCACAATAAATATGCCGGGCTCGTAAGTTGTTTGGATCGACAGTTAAGAAAACACTGGATAATCCGTTATTTTTTAGGTGAGCTAAAGATTTTAGTAAGAGATGACATCCATATCCTTTTTCTTGACTTTCTTTCTCTACTGCTATCTCTACCAGATAAGCAAATCTGGGGTTATCCCACTCTTTCATAAATATAGCAAAACTTTTCAAGGAGTTACAGGCAAAGAGACCGAAAATATGTCCATATCGTAGATAAGGTACCAGAGACCAGTTACTAAGTAAGTTCTCACCAAAAGCATCATAATCGATTTCAAGCATTCTCTCAATATTTTCTTCGTTTTTTTCAACTAATCGAACATTAGTTTTTTGTTCGTTTACTTTATTAATAAGCTCAACTCCTCAAAAATAGTAATATCCGTACGTTTCGTTTTTGGTCTTTGCCTATGTTCAATTATTTTCTCGAATTTTTGTTGCTATCCGTCATTCATATTATGTTTTACTCTTTGTATCTTGTTTCAGATAGTTAATAGTTAAGATTAACTTTATACTTTGTACGTACGCATCTGTTTCAATATAAATATCTAAGACAAATTTATTTTGAGTTCCTTGAATTTACAAGGGAACTGACCTTGAATACTAATTATCTTTTACTCTCAATTACCCACAGCCAATGTTTTATTTGCCTTAGGACTTCATGGATACAAAACTTTAAAGCATTATTTTTACAGCGATATCCAATATCAGTACTTCGCTAATTTTTCATTTTGTATAAATGAGGTCATTCGAAACCTATAT
>NZ_LMVP01000535.1 GCF_002287235.1 Methanosarcina spelaei | reverse complement strand
AGTTGTTTTCTACCAAAACAGGATATGAACAGCTGGATGAAAGAATCGCTAAGACGAAAGAGAACAAGGAACATCTGTTAAAAGTACTGATTTTGCCAGAGATTCCGCTGCATAACAATGCAGCGGAACTGGCAGCAAGAGCAAAGGTCAGAAAAAGAGATGTCAGCCTTCAAACTATAACAGAGGAAGGAACAAAGGCAAACGACACATTTATGACGATTGTTCAGACAGCAAAGAAACTGGATGTAAGTGCATATCAGTACATATGTGATAGAGTCAGCAGTATATTTGAGATGCCATCTTTAGCTCAACTAATCAGAGAAAAAAGCTCAATAAGCAGAAATTGAGAGCTTTCCACTCAATTTGAAGAGGATACGATTTCCTCCCAAAATTCTTTTTTACGAAATTACTTCTGTCGAATAATATTTTTGACCCGCCTGTCCCATTCCGTAGACTCGAAAAGCTCCTTCAGTTCAGGAGAATCGTCTATGAAGCAGAAACCCCAGTAAACCGCAGGCAGGAATTCCCTTTTCCAGTGCTCCTTTTTCTTCTTGTCGAGGAACTGATAGGTTTCCGAAGACGAGAGTCGGCTTACGAATCCCAGCACCTTCACAAGCTCAGGGATTGTCTTCTGGGCCGATCCCAGTTTCAAACATTTAAGTCTGTGGCTGTCTATCTTCCGGAAATCGGGCTCGAAACCCAGAGTTCTTAAGATCCGGTTTTTCTCGGGCATAGAGAGGTGGATGCCGTTGTATTTGAGAGAGTTCAGGGCCTGATGTTTTAGCAGCCATTCGACTTCCCCGAAAACCTTGGGTTTGTGCTGCCTTGAAACGTCCCCTAGCCTGTGGTCTTCATAGGCTTCCCGCTTGAGCTTATTTATATTGCCTGTAAGCTCTGCAATATCTTCTGCGTCCCTGAGTTCCCTGACCCGGAATCTCAGGGTAGCCCGCATGAGTTCCCGCTTTTCCCGCTCAAAAGCACCTATGTCCTTTTCCTCTGTCAGCGCGAGCAGACGCGAGAAATATTTAGCCCAGATCGATGGCGTTGGAAGCCTTACAGGGATTTCCCGAACCTGAGCCCCTTTTCTTTTTCCTTTCCCTTTTCCTTGAAGTACAAGTTCTACCTTCTTAATCTCGATCTTTCCTTCCTCGATTGCCCGGGCTGCATCACCTTCTGAGAAAAGTTCTTCGAGGCGTATCTCAGGCTGGAGCATCTGTACCTGGTCAACCTTTTCCCCGGAAAAAACCCCTTCTCCAAAGCGCTGATATAGAGAGTCAATATTGTCTGAAATCTCAAAAACATTACCTTGATGTTTTCCTGAGACTGGAGAAAGCCTTGTCACCCTTCCGACCTGCTGTTCAAAGAGCCGCATACTCAGGGTAGGGCGCAGTAAAACAAGGGCTTCAAGTCCCGGAAAATCAAACCCTTCAATCAGCATGCCTACGGTGCACAGCACATAGGGGTTTTTTCCCATTTCCCTGAAAGCTGCAAGAATAGCATTTTGTTCATTTTTGGGCAGCTCGGAGCTTATAAAAACCGTATCTCGGAACTCGCCTTCAGGGGTATAATTCTCAAAATTTACGGGCAGGATAGGCTCAGGGTCTTTTTCAGATTCCGGGACTGAAATTTCCCCATTGAAGACCGAGGAGGTAAGCTTTGCATGGAAAGCATTAATTTCCTCCCCATCAGCTCCCACGCTGTAAACACGCTTCCGCACAGGGGCGCAAAAGACAAGTGTTTTTGCATGCTTGTGCTTTATCATAGAATCGTACACATCTTTTGCAAGCTGAGTTCTTCGAATTACTTTTTTCAACCTGTCGGGAGTGCTGCAGTCAAGGAAAAGGTCCTGTTTATCAAGCTCATCAAGCCCTTTTTCAAAATCAAATATCTCAAAGATATCCTCCGAACTCTCGGCAATCGTATACTTTAGGGGGGCAAGTTCGTTGTCCAGAATGCATTCAGGAAGTGTTTTTGCGTAGACCTCCCTCATATCCCCTGCAATTTCATCCACGAACTTGACATTTCCGACAACTCCCTGAAACGGGGTTGCAGTCATTCCCAGGATTTTTGTCCTTTCCCCTAACTCATTAAGAAAGTCGTTTCCTCTGTTGTTTATGAAATTATGAATCTCATCTACGATTGTAAGGTCGGCAAGCTCAATAATCAGGTTCTTGATCTCAGAACTCTGCTTTCCAAGTATGGTCTGAAGCGAGGCAAAAAGCACAAACCCTTTATCTTTTCTCTGCCCAAAAACTCTCAAAGTTTCAGCAAGTTCTTTTCGGTCCACTTTCTGCTCGGATGAGAGAAGTGCACTGTTGGGGAATAGGGGCCGGTCTTTCTTCCTGTCATAATAGGTCTGGCTAAGAAGAGGGTTATTTTTCGAGACAAGGAAAAGCACGAGTTTTCCTTCGTCGTAGTATTTTTTCATTATATGTTTCGAAAGAAAGGTTTTACCCCAGCCTGTAGGAACCTTGATATAGCCTCTCTGATTATCTTCGAGATATTTTGCAATATCCTCAAAAATTTTCTTTTTATCTTCCCTCAAGGGCTCAAGCTCGACGGTTTCCATGCCGACTGCGATCTCATTTGAAATTGTCATTAGTTATGCTGTCCTTACGCTTGTCAATGTAAAAATTTGATATCAAAACCAGAAAGTGCCTTGTAGAGGGTTTCTGGGAAACTTGTATAATCATGAAACAGGAAATATGTGTTTAATTGTAAATTCAATAAGAAGTAACTCCCCATAACTTACAAATAATCAGTAAAAATCCATTTAGTAAAAGTTTCCAAAATGCTCAAATAGGAATCTTTTCGTCCAGAAACGGAGAAGAACAAACTTAGAACTTGCTTTTATTTAAAAGGAATCCTCTTTCAATAATAAGGATTACGTCAATATATATGTTATGCTAAAAAGCCAGAAGAAACAGATAAACAGAGAATTTTTGTTTCCTCTGGCGGTTTCTGAAAAATTTATATGAAATAGTTCAGAAAATTTTAAATTGTTTAGAAGAACTTTGGCCTTACAGAAAGGTATTTTGCTAGTGGCAATTTTCTGTACGGTTTTCCTGCAATTTCGCCTTTAATCCGGGAATTAAGCTCTTCCGGAGTAATTTGAACTTTTTTAGGCTTGTTCTGTCCGGATTCGGCTCTAATTGTTACATTAATGGTACCATCCTCAATTTCTTTATCTCCAATGACCACCACATAAGGGACCCATTCCCTGCCTGCTTCCCGAACTTTCTTTCCTATTGACAGGTCGCGGTCATCGATATCAACCCTGCAGTCAAGCTTCTGGGAAACTTCTTCGACAAAAGCGACGTGTTTTTCTGAGACCGGTACAATCCTGACCTGGGTAGGTGAAAGCCACACAGGCAGCATAGGAACCTTTCCTTCTTCGGTTTCCATTGCAGCTTTTTCGAGAAGGGCATAAATGCAGCGTTCGATAGCCCCGCTCGGGGAGCAGTGAAGCACGGTAGGCCTTTCCAGTTTACCATCAGGGTTTACGTAGGAAATATCATACCTTTCGGCATTTTCGACATCAATCTGGACCGTGGAAAGTGCACTTGCCTTAGCAAGAGCATCTACGAAGTTAAACTCGAACTTGAGTACGAAGTAGAAGAAACGGGTGTCCCACATCTCAATAAGCACGGGTTTGTTAACGGTCCTTGCCATATTGACTATAAGCTCTTTATTCGACTCGTAAAAGTCCCTGGTAAAGCGGATGGCCACCTCATAATCCTTAATGTGGATTCCTATGTTATCAAGCACATCTATGCAGAGGTCGTACTGCTTTTTGAACTGGTCTACAGCCTGGTCCATGTCTGCGCAAAGGCTGTGCATATCAGGCATAGTAAAGGCCCTGAGCCTTCTCAAGCCCACAAGTTCTCCCCGCTGTTCCTTTCTGAAGCTGTAGCGGGTCATTTCGATCATCCGAAGAGGCAGGTTTTTGTAGGAAATCGTCATGTCGTGGTTTATGAGGAACTGCCCGAAACATGCTGCAAAACGCAGGAACATCTGCCGTTTGTCTGACTCAATGGAGTACTGCCTTGCAGGGAACCTGTCCAGATATTTCTTCAGGGTAGGGTGGTTCATGTCATACATGATAGGAGTTTCGACTTCCATTGCCCCGAAGTCGGTTGCGACATCAAGTACATAATTTTCAAGGAGAGATTTTACAAGCCTTCCTTTAGGGTAATACCGCATATTTCCTGAGTCCGACCCTGGTTCGTAATCTGCAAGCTCAAGTCTACGCATAAGCTCCACATGAGGAGGAGCACGCTCAACAGCTCTACTCTTGGAAATTTCATAGTCTACAAACTGCTGAAGTTTGGGGTAAGGCGTAAGGTCGAAATTCTCAATTTCGTGAAGTTCTCCATCAGGGGTAAGGATACGCCAGTAGGACTTTGCCGTACTTTCGGCTTTGAGAGCCTCGGAAACTACTTCTTTTTCCCCACATACCTCGACTTTGCCTGCTGCTTTTGCAGTTTCTTCTGGGCGTATGCTCCTTGAGAGTTCGGAAAGAGGATGCCCTTTACAGCTGATACTAAAAGCCTTATACCACCCGAAAGGAGCACGTTTGACCTCGTATTTACCTGAGAGTGCAGTCTCTATGCCTTTTAGTACCTGTACTGCAACTTTCGGAGAAGAAAGGTCAGAACTTAAGTGAGCGTAAGGATAGAGCATTATACGGTTGGTTTTGACCTGGGTAGCTACCTTTTCAATTTCGGAAACCGTCTTTTTTATAGTTCCCTCAGGATTTGCCTCATCTATACTTTCAACAGCCATAAAAGCGGTAAGTGCTTCCTCAAGCCTTCCGGACTTTAAGGACTCTTCAATTTTTTCAGCAACTGGAGTTTGTTTTTTGGTTTCGTATTCAATATAATCAGAGTGAATGAGCAATAACTGCATTCTATCACCTGTGTTCGGTTATCTTCGGTGTGAAATTTGTTCCGAATTTATTTCGGTATGGATTTGTTCCGAATTTATTTCGGTTTGAGTTTTTTCCGAATTAGCTTCGGTCTTTAATTTATCCCGAATTAGCCTCGGTTTTGAACTTATCCGGATCGATTTCGTTTGAATCAAGTAGTTGATTTATATAAGATTGACTTAGATCTGTACCGTCAGTAGATCTTGATTAAAGAGGTAAAGAAGAATATATGACAGTCCTAATATCCTTCAACGATATAAAATAATCCCTTTCGATTGCTACTTTTGGGCATATCCTGGAAAACTCCAGGATATGCGATGTTTTTCCGTACATTTTCTGAGCTTAACTCCGGTAACTACTTTTCCGAACCAGCCTTATGGGGATGTCCCTGATTCTTGAGGTCTGCGCAGGTATCAACAAATTCGGGATGGCTGTGCTCCTGATAAACCCTGTAAGCCGCAACCAATGCCCCAAGAAGAATAGGGGCTGCAAAAAATCCTGCAATCCCTCCGACAAAAGCTCCTCCCAGGAAGGCAAGCATAAGCAGCATAGGGTGAATTTTGGATTGCAAGCTGGTCAGGTAGGGCCTGAGAATCAGTTCCGGAGGGCCGTAGATAATGAGTGAGGATACTATAAAGAAAGTGGCTGCGCTTTTAAACCCGAACTCAAGGTACCGCATTAAAGCTAGAGGCAACAGCACCATGTACCCGGCAAAAAGAGGAATTATCGAAGCTATGAAGATAAGAGTTGCCAGGGCAAGTACATGGGGAAACCCAAAAGCATAGAAAACAAAAACCGAGGTTACGCTAACTATTAGAGCAGCGTAGGCATTGCCTATGAAAACGCCTTTAAGGATGATATCAAGATGATGTGCGTAACGGTTTATAACTCCTTTGTACTCCTTTGGGACCACACCAAGAAATGCGCAGTAAAGCCGATCTCCATCAGCGAGTATAAAATAGCAGAAAATGATTGAGATTACAAAATTGATGAAAAATAGACCGATACTCTGAGCATATGAAAGGAGCCCTATGCTGCCTACTGCAGGGAGCAGCGAGGTAAAAAGGTCCCAAATGGCGGAATTAATGCCTTCTATTATTTTTTCCGGAATGTTGAGGGAGTTTATGAAATTCAGAATTGCTGCCGCAACTGCCGTTTGATGTTCGATAACCCAGGAGATCTGGTTAAGGATTTCAACAATGCCTGCTCCTACAATGAATACTATAGGGATGAATATGCACAAACTGGCAACAAGAGCTCCTGTTTTTCTGTGCTTTTTGAATTTTACCCGGATAGGCCTGGCAATGTAAGCAAAGACTATGCCCAGTACGATTCCATCTGCAAGGGGCAGCAGAATAAGAAATGAAAAGTACAGAAGCAGCGCTACCGCCAGGGCCGCCCCAATCTTCCAGCGGTTGGCTATGATTTGGCTTACTCCATCAGGGTTTTGGTTCAATCTCATTTTTTAGTTTCCGTTTAAATGGATGAATTAATACAGGTTTAAGTCAAACATACGATTTGAAGTCAAATGTACGGATTTAAATCAATTATACGAGTTTTAAAATCAAATATGCAGGTTTTACGGATTTAAATCAATTATACGGGTTTTAAAGTCAAATATGCAGGTTTAAATCAACTATACGGATTTAAATTAGATATACAGGTTTAAGTCAAGTTTATGGAAATATAATAAAAGTGTGAGATCTAAACCTAATTAGGAAATGCAATATCTAAATATATTTAGGAACTATTTAAAAATATCACATAGATTGGAAGTTCAGTCTTCTGGTGAATCACACCTTTAGCTTTTGGTTTAGGTCAGGTACGAGTTTATTAAAATATCTGGTTACCACACAGGATTCTGTACATTTTCCGCACCTGATACAGGTTTCACTTACATGCGGCGTATTTCCTTCAAGAGAAGCTGCCCCAACAGGACAGGCTTTTACACAGATTCCGCAACCGGTACAGCGGGAAAGTCTTGTAAACTGCTTTGCAGCTTCCTTAAATAGCAAAATTGCTTTTTCCTTTGTTTCCGAACTTGCAAGCAGATTCCCGTTCGAAAAAAACTTTACAGTCCCTATTGCGGTTTTGACCAGCAACATTCCCAGGTCTTCTGCATAAACCGTGTTTCCGAGAACATTGATGAAACCTGCGGCTTCTTGTTCCCTGATGCCTTTTACGGCTGCTTCTATTGAATAGCCACCTGCCCTGCATGGAGAAATTCCTGACACGACTTCAATCTCGAGGTCTTCAGTTTTTTCTCTGGCAAGCACGGAAATTCCTAACTCTTCAGCCAGTTTCAGCATCTTTGGAGGCAGTTCTTTCCAGCGCCAGAACCCATGCTCTATGAATTTTTCAGAAAGCCCTCTGGACTTTGCCCATTCCAGCAGAAAAGCGTTCCACTTTGCGTACATTTCAGGGTGCAGGTCTTTTACTCTTTCATATTCAGCAGCGAGGGCAGAGGGACAAAGCCAGCAGCCTACCCTTTCGAAGCCAAGGTCATAAAGAGGACTGTAGGAAAGCTGTCTCCAGTGTATGTAAAGCCAGACCTCAATTGCCTTCCAATCTCTTATAGGAAAGATATTGAGCTGGGCAGGGACAAAAGGATTTGTCTCACTTGCTGCAATCCTTGCCCTTGAGAAAGATTCGTGCTTACGCTTACCGTCAATTGTCAGATAAGCCACGCCAGTTACCCCTTTTTGAGAAAAAGCTCCTTTCTCGGTCTCGAAGTCCCCTGCTGATGCCAGCTTGCAGACCTTGCAGCACCAGCGAAAATCCTTTGCAGGAGGCCCAAATTTCCCTACCTGCTCCCGGAAAGCAGAACCTGCATTTGCTTCGGTAAGTGAAATTTCCTTTTCCCGGCAAAAGTTCCGTACAAACTCTACAGTTTCCGGAAACTCAATCCCGGTGTTCAGGAAAAAAGCTTTAAGTTCTCTTTGCTTAAGGGAAGCCTGTGCCAGGTCAAGCGCCACAAGGCTGTCTTTTCCACCGCTGAAGGAGACATAGACAGGCAGGGTTTTGTATTCTTTCCTGGAAATAATCCCGCGGATTGTATTTATTGCGTTTTTTCCAAGCGTTTGGAGATGTTTTTTGTTTGCTTCAATGCATGCTGCAAGATCGGGAGTCTCAGGATGAAGTGACGCTTCACTGCTGTCTACCTTCCTGATCCTGAGAACTTTTGTTCCGGCTCCGGTTAAAGATCCCAGTTCGGTCAGGTCCTCATGCTCAGGTAGGGTTTTCAGGTTGGGAAAGTCTGCACCTTCAATATAGGAAATTCCATAGCCTGTTAGACTACCTGCGGTAACAAGCAAAAAGTCTCCTGCTTTTATATTGCTGTCAAAAGTTTCAATAGATTCTGCTGAAATACTTTTTCCGTTAAGGTGCCGGTTTGTTTTTTTAAGTCTGGCTGTTCTGCCTTGAACATGTTTCAGGAGAATTTTTGCACCCTGGAGGGAAGGTTCAAAACTGTAATCCATTTTCGAGAGCTCAAATCGGAGAATTCCGAAAATAAAGCCGTCTACAAGCACCTCATCGGTTTTGTCCTCACCAGGGATTTTGTTTAGAAGAATAAGCCTCTCCCCAAGGGGATTACAGCCAAAAGCTGAGTGAAGCTGCCTGTCCAGGACTTCCCGCTCGTAAGGAGAACAAAAACGGACGTCTGCAGGTTGTGAAAGCTTAAGGACTTTTCCTCTGCTGCCGCATCTTCCGCATTCTTCTCCTATTAGGGGCAGATTACATTTTTCACACCAGAATATTTGATCGTCTTCATACTCGAAACGCTGGGAGTTATTTTTCCTGGAAGAAACAGAGTCAAATTTTTTTTCAGAGCCAACGCTCTTGTTAAAAGCATGTTTTCCTTTTGAAGACTTTTCTTTAAAACCTGTAGATTTGTTCCTTACCCTGCTTTGCTGAGTCTGAGAATCTCTTTTATCCGAACTTCGGGAGGTTTTATTATCCGAACTTCGGGAAGTTTTGTTATCCGAAGTTTGGAAAGCTTTATTATCCGAAGTTTGGGAAGCTTTATTATCCGAAGTTTGGGAAGCTTTATTATCCGAGATTCCGGAAGTTTTATTATCTGAAGTTCGGAAAGCCTTTTTATCAGTAATTTGAAAACTTCTTTTGTCCTGAGTCTGGACTTTTTTTGTGCCCTGGTTACCTCTATCTATTTTATGTGGGCCCGAAGCCTGAAGTTTTTCTTTTTTCTGTTGCATGAAAACCCTGGTTAGTAGTTTGAAGAAATCGTTAAATATTTGATCTTTCAGTTGTATGGTTCAGTCGCACGTTGAATGTGTTTATCAATATATCAAGATTTTGAAGCCTATCATTTATGAAGTATATCAAGATTATGAAGCCTACCATTTGTGAAGTATATCAAGATTATGAAGCCTGGGAAGCTTCTGGAGTCTAAAAACGTTTAATTTTGCGCTCCAAGCAATGTTGAAGATAATTAAAAACTACCATCCCAATATAGAGTTAGTTCGATCAGAGAAGGGCAATCTTGCCGAGAAAGAGTTCTCTTTATCGAAAACTGAGTCATTATAATAGACGGTAATAGACGGTTACTTTCATCAATAAAGCTCGCATATGCAGAATGAAGCTCACATATGCGATAAATATTATTTTATCCAGTTTCACTAATTATTTTATTATCCAGTATCATTATATATAAAATCACTTTATGTATATATAAATATTGTAATCGGATTGTAGTATGAATTATGAGTATATTAAGCTTCCTGCTATTGTAAGGGCTTATTCTTGAGGTTAACACTGTATGAAATACGATGTCGTTGTAGTTGGAGCCGGTCCTGTGGGATCCACTGCAGCTCGCTATGCAGCCCTCAATGGGGCAAAGGTTCTCCTGCTTGAAGAGCATGCTTTCATAGGGTCGCCTGTAAGCTGTACCGGACTTTTGAGTACCAGAGCGGTTGCAGAATGCGAACTCAAGCCTTCTGACGAATTTGTGTTCAATTCTGTGCGTGGAGCTTTCGTATATGCTCCGGACGGGCAGTGCTTGCCAATTGATGGAAAGCAGACCAAAGCGTATGTGGTCTCACGGAAAAATTTCGACCGCACCCTTGCAGTAATGGCTGTGGAAGAAGGTGTGGAACTTTCTCTCAGGACAAGGGCTGTTGGGCTCGAAAAACCGAACATGGAAACCGAGAAGGAGGGAAAGCAAAATTCTACGGTAAAACTCAGGGTACTGAAAAACGGCAAGCCTGAAACAATCCATACATCCGCCGTGATAGGAGCAGATGGAGTAAAAAGCCGGATAGCCAGTTACGCAGGGCTTAAAAAACCTTCCCGCGTACTTCCGGGTATCCAGATTGAAGCTCCTTATGCCTCGGACGACAGCGACTTTGTTGAACTCTTCCCAGGTTCTGTTGCTCCTGGCTTTTTTGCCTGGACTGTACCTGTTAATGAAAAAATCTCGAGAATTGCGCTTGCTCTTGAACCTGGGCTTGCCTGGAAAAATGGCCAGGAAAACTGTTCTCCTCTTTCCTATCTTGAGAAATTCCTTCGCTCCAATTCTCACGTAAAAGCAAGATACTCAGGAGGAATGCTTGATTTTGTAGTAGGGGGAATCCCTATTGGCCCTCAGGAGAAAACGATGTCGGATGGGATTCTTCTGGTTGGCGATGCGGCAGGGCAGACAAAGCCTACATCAGGAGGAGGGATCTATACCGGGGCCTTCGCAGCAAAGATCGCTGGAAAGGTTGCTGCACAGGCTGCCCTTGAGGGAGATACCTCGGCAAAGAGGCTTTCCGAATATGACCAGCTCTGGCGTAGGGGTCTTGGAAGAGAGCTTGAAATAGGCATGAAAATTCACGACTACATCGGCAAGCTGGAAGACAGGCAATTCAATGACCTTATAGGTTCGCTAAATACTCCTTCGATTCTCGATACGATTACCGAATACGGAGACATGGATCACCCTTCTATCCTTCTAAGAAAGCTCATGTTTTCAGGAAATTCCTTAAGACTCATGAAAGCTTTTGGAACATTCTTAAAGACACTCTTTTAACATGCTTGTAGCCCCTTAAAATCAAGGCTTTTTTATTTTTACTGGTTCCAGATGAAAAAGACAGAATAGGTCCGGACAGGGATGTTTGAAGTTAATCCTTGAAAATGGTTGATGTATGTTATAAATCCTCTTCATTCATCCTGTTTCTTTTAAAGTTAAGAATTTTTCTGATAATTATTTTCTTTGACCCGACCAAGAGCTCCTCATTTTCAGGGTAATTTTCCTTTACATACTCAGAAAGCTCAATTATGTCCATATTGTCAAGTTTTCTTTTGAGTAGATTGAGATCCTCTATAAAAACACCTTCCTTATAAGTTTGCGCTTAGTCTGGATTTCATTATTGACATATTATTCAAAATTTTTTCAAAATATTTTAACCGAGCTATTTGTTCTAATTTTTACTCAAATTTTTACCTAAATATTTTTGCCTATATATTTTTATCTAATAATTTTATTACAGTAGATATATTAAATGTTTATTCTTTAATATTTTATCGGAGACAAAGTCCTCTCAGATATCTTTGTAAACCTTTCGAGACTTACAAATTAGTAAATGTTAGGTATTTTATAAATACCCATAGTTGTGTAAGTTGTTTGTATAAGCACCATAAATCTTTATTCAACACATACAATTAATTTAGCATAAATTAGCAGAATATTAATATGTTATAAAATTTAAGATAATCTCAAGATAGTGCTTAAAAGATAGATCTGAGGTTTGAACTCTACATAAATAAGCAATAAAATTACTAGGAAATTTATTAACGAATGAGCAGAGATTCAGGAATTGATGGTTCAGGTATAAATCGGAACGACATTATGGGCATGGAAAATGAAGAAAACTGGATGACTGAATATCTTCTAAATAGCCCTGGCCCTGTCCTGCGAATAGAGGTAGAAGGGACGGTTTTTTACGCAAATAAAGCAGGAAAATCCTTGCTTGAGGCTCTTAATAGCAGGATTGGAGAAAAAGCACCTGATGAAATCCTGAAGATCGCCCGAAGAGTAGCAGTCCAAAAGAAACCCTTACGAACCGAACTGAAAGCAGGCGAGAAAACTTATTCACTTATTTTTACTCCTTTACCTGCCTGCAAAAGTGCAATTATCTCTGGATTTGAGATCACTTCCTTCAAACAGACCGAAGAAAAACTACTCTTAAGAAAAAGAGAGCATGAAGTGCTTTCCCAAATTTCCAGTCTCTCTCTCAAAGTCCAGGATTTTCGGGTTCTGCTTGATCAAGTCTTGCCTCTGGTTGCAGCAGCTCTTGACGTAGAGTACTGCTGCGTCCTGAAACTCTTGCCTGATGGAAACTTTATGTTTGAGACAGGTATTGGCTGGAGGCCAGAAAACGCATGCAGAATTATTAAAAAAGATTCAGCTTCAAGAGCTGGCTATACTGTACTTTCAAGCCAGCCTATCCTGTTAGAAAAACTTGATAGGCAGAATTTCTTTAGAACAATAGGCCTTGAGGACTCCCTGAGTATAATCAGTGGAATAAGTTTGCTCATAGGAAGTACTGAAAAACCGTATGGAGTGCTGACAGCTCACAGCACGAGAAAGAATAAATTTACCAAAGAAGATACTCTTTTCCTGAATACCGTTGCAATAGTTCTTTCATTTACAGTTCAAAGAAAAGAAGTGGAAGACGCACTAAAAGACAAGGTGAATTTTCTGGAAACTCTGCTGGATACAATTCCGGCTCCTGTATTTTACAAGGATCGAAAAGGCGTTTATCAGGGCTGTAACGATCTCTTTGCAAAGATGATCCTCGGAAGTTCAAAAGAAAAAGTAGCCGGGAATACTATAGATGAGCTTTCCGAAGCAATTCCCTTAGAACTTAGTGAAGTTTACAAAAGTATGGATAGGCAGCTCTTCCAGAAAGGAGGAAGCCAGGTTTACGAGACCAAAGTAGTGTGCTCTGATAAAATCAGAAGGGACTTCATTCTTAATAAGGCCGTGTACAAAAGTTTTTGTGGGACTATAGAAGGGCTTATAGGAGTAATGCTTGATATTACAGGGCGCAAAAAAATGGAAGAGAGGCTGCAAAAAAGTGAGGAAAGGTTCCGTCTTATCGCGGAACAGACAGGGCAGCTAATGTATGATATTGACCTGAGAAATGGCAGTGTTGAGTGGGCAGGAGCAGTCACTGAGCTTACAGGCTACAGCAATAAAGAAATTGCTAATCTTAATTTTTACGACTGGCTTGAACATATCCATCCCGAAGATTATAGAAGGGTGCAGCAATCATTGAAAAATTGCTGGAACACAGGAAATAGGTTCAATGAGGAATTCAGATTCAAGCGAAAGGATGGAAGCTATTTTTACGTAAAAAACAAAGGAGTATTCCTGAGAGATGAGGAAGACTGTATATGCAGGGCTCTAGGGGTAATGGTAGACGTTACTGAAATTAAACAATCTTCCCACAAATTGAGAGAAAGTGAAGAGCTCTACAGATCATTTTTACAGAATTTCAAAGGAATTTCGTTTAAACTTAACAGGAATTTTGATCTCCTCTTGCTTGAAGGAGCCCTTGATGAAATAACCGGATATACAGAAGAAGAATTTATTTCCGGTAGAGTAAAGTTCTTTGATCTTATTGTCCCGGAAGATATGATATTGCTATATCAGATTCGGGACAAAATGATATCTTCTCAAATCTTCCCGAATTCCATTATGGAGTACGACTACAGAATAAGACGGAAGGACGGAAGTGTAAAATGGGTTCACGAGTTAATCCATAATGTATGTAGCACTTCAGGAGAAAACGCATTTATCCAGGGGTATGCCTATGACATTACTCAGAGGAAAAAAGTTGAGGAAACCCTTGAGAAAGCCGAGAAGATCGGCATGAGAGAGATCCATCATCGAATAAAAAATAACCTTCAGATAGTTTCTTCCCTGCTTAGCCTTCAAGCTGACAAGTTCAAAGATAAAGAGATTATTGAAGCTTTCAGGGAAAGCGAAAACCGTGTAGTCTCCATGTCCATCATTCATGAAGAGCTCTATAAGTCCGAAGATTCGGCAAGTATCGATTTTGCAGCGTACCTCAGGAAACTGACTGCGAACATTCTGCACTCTTATAGAATCGGAAACGAGAAAATCAAGTTTGTCCTTGAAGTGGATAGTACACTTCTTGGAGTTGATACTGCAGTTCCACTGGGAATTATAATTAATGAACTTTTCTCAAACTCCCTTAAATATGCATTTCCAAAAGGTGTAGAAGGAAATATCAGGATTTCCCTCTTCCGAAATGAGCTTGAGTGTCAAAAAACAGGCGAAATAGGAGCAAGCGAAGTAAGAACAGGCGAAGTAAGAACAGGCGAAGTAAGAACAGGCGAAGTAAGAACAAGCGAAGTAAGAATAGGTGAAGTAGCCGAAAAGAATTTTCCAGAATTGCCTTCCGGTTTTACTCTTGTCTACACGGACAATGGGGGCCGTTTTCCAGAAGAAGTGGAGTTCAAAAATTCGAAAACCCTGGGCTTGCAACTTGTAAACGCTCTCGTTGAACAGATTAACGGAACAATCGAGCTTGAAAGAGGAAGTGAAACAAAATACACTATCAGGTTCGAAGATAAAAGGTAATCCTTAAAAGTAAAAATTATCTATTTCATTTTACAATTCTATTAATTTCACTGTTAAAACTGAGATTCAATTGAGTATTTTACTCTTTGTACTTGAGCTTTCTTACTTTGTTTTCTTAGCTTTATTTTTTTAACCTGTTTTTCTTAACTGGGATTTTTTTAACTTTGTTTTATTAACCTGTTTTTCTTAACTGGGATTTTTTTAACCTGGTTTTCTTAACCTGGTTTTCTTAACTGAATTTTCTTTTAATATCTCCTAAAGTAATCTTTTTTGTAGATTACAATTCTTTTTTCAATTCAGAATGTTTTTGTCATATAAGCTTAGAAATAGTATTCTTGTCTATCAGAGACATGACACGTTATAAGCTAAAACAAACTTTTTTTGAAAAAAAGTTTGAAATTTGGCATTGATTACATTTGATATAAATGTGGTAATAAAAGAATAAAAACACATACAGCGAGGATAGGCGAATTGTGAATGCTAATAGGAATTGATGTCGGAGGCACTACCACGGATGCAGTGCTTATCCGGAATGGAGAAGTATGCAGTACTGCCAAGGTTTCCACTGAGCCCGGAAATCTTCTGAATTCCCTAGTTGAGGCCCTTGATGCAGTCAGCAGAGATATCCCTCCCGAACAGCTGGAAAGAGTAGTATTCAGTACAACCGTGATAACAAATCTTATTGCCGAAGGCAAAACTGACCGTGTAGCCCTGGTATTAATTCCAGGACCCGGAGTTAACCCGGCAAGTTATACTTTTCCTGACAGTTTTTGTATAAAAGGGGCTATGGATTACAGGGGAAGGGAAATCGATCCTCTCGATGAGGTCGAGATCAGAAAAACTGTGGGTTTGATCCGAGAATCAGGGTTTTCAAGAGCAGCCATTATAAGTAAGTTCGGGCAGAGGAATTCCTCTCACGAACTCAGGGTAGAGGAGATTTTCAGGGAGGACCATCCTGGCTGTAAACTGGAACTCGGGCACAAGGTTTCGGGGAAACTTAATTTCCCAAGAAGGATAGCAACTGCTATGCTTGCCTCTGCCACAAGAGAGCGCTATCAGGAGTTTGTTGAGAAAATCAAGAAAGCTCTTGATGAGAGAAATATCCGGGCTCCTGTGTATATCCTGAAAGCCGATGGCGGAACTCTCCCGGTTGAAAAATCGATAGAATTTCCTGTGGAAACTATCTTTTCGGGCCCTGCCGCAAGTACGGTTGGAGCTCTTGCCCTTACTCCTGAGGGACAGACCTCAGTTATTGTGGATATAGGAGGGACGACAACAGATCTTGCATTAATTCTGTCAGGTAAACCCCTTCTTGCTTCTAAAGGCGCAAAACTTGGAGGTTTCCTGACACATGTCCGGGCTTTTGCAGTCCGCTCGATAGCTGTGGGGGGAGACAGTGTTATAAGGGTTAAGGACCTCAGTCTCGGCACAAAACAGATGACAGTCGGCCCTGACAGGGCAGGCCCGGCTTATTGCATGGGAGGGAAAGAAACTACCCCTACGGATGCCCTGAAGTTTCTCGGGCTTATTGAGGTAGGAAATCCCGAGCGTGCAAGTGAGGCGATCAAAGTTACAGCTTCTGAACTTGGAAAATCCGAAACTGAAACTGCATCCCTGATTGTGGATGGAGTTGCACAGATGATCACTGATGCAGTCAATGAAATGTTTTTTGAATGGGAACAGGAACCTGCTTACAGGGTATGGGAAGTACTGCAGGAGAAAAAAGCAAGGCCTGAAAACGTGGTTGGAATCGGAGGGGGTGCTAAGGGGCTTATTGCAGAGATTGCGAAAAAACTTAATGCAAACCCTGTTATTCCTGAGTATGCTGAGGTCGGAAATGCCATAGGGGCAGCCGTTGCAAGGCCCACACTTACTCTCAACCTGCACATTGATACTGAACAGAAAATGTACTCAGTCGCCGAAGAAGGGGAGATTGTCAGTCTAAGTACAACAAAGTTCGGGAACTTGAACAAAGTCCGGCTCGACGAAGCTGAAGCCTTAGCCGCAGAACTCTTGAGGAAACGTGCTGAAGACTTTGGAATTTCCAAGTATGCGGATGAAGCTGAGATTGTTAATAGTGAGGTTTTCAATGTCGTCAACGGCTGGTATACTTCAGGGAAACTTTTTGATGTAAGTATGCAGATCCCTGCAGGCCTGATCCCAGAGTGGAAAAGGAGGGAAAAGGCATGAAACTGGGGCTTGGAAGACTCAGGGATGTACTGAAAACTGGCTCAGGGACAACTCCATCAGAAGGGGAAAAAGAGCAGGCAGAAGGGCAGAGTAAGATCGAGCCCGAAGAAGCGCGGAAGACGAAAATTGAGGGAACGAAGCCTGAAACACCCAACGGAAATGAGGAAATTATAATGGAACTAAAAAAGACCGGGTTGGAACCGAAAAAAGAACCGTCACTCCCGGCAGACCGCACTGGAGCCGAGAAGACAGGCCTTATTTTCTTCCCTGCCTTTGACTGGGCTATTTCACCGACCCATCCTGAAAGAGAAGAACGCCTTCTTTATACCAGAGACCAGATCTTTGAAGAAGGCCTGATGGATTTGCCGGAAATAGCCGAATATAAACCTCGCCTTGCAGAGTACAGGGATATTGCCAGAGTTCACTTCTGTGTGCCTGATATAAAAGCCCAGGCTACAACTCCTCACCTGATCGCAGCAGGTAGTTGTCTGGTGCTTGGGGACGCCCTGATGAAGGCAGAGGTTAAAAATGCTTTTGCGCTTATCCGCCCGCCTGGCCATCATGCAATGACAGTAGCACATGGAAACCGGGGGTTTTGTAATATCAACAATGAAGCTATCCTTGTCGAGTACCTGAGAAAAAAGTACGGGATACGCAGGATTGCAATTGTTGATACTGATGTACACCATGGGGACGGAACCCAGGAGATTTTCTATAATGATCCTGATGTGCTTTTTATCTCCTTCCACCAGGACGGAAGAACCCTTTACCCTGGCTCAGGCTTTATAAACGAACTGGGAGGTCCAAAAGCCCTTGGCAGAACAATCAATATTCCCTTGCCGCCAGGAACTCCAGATGAGGGCATACTTTATGTGCTTGATTCCCTTGTGCTTCCTATTCTTAAGGATTTTGAACCTGAGCTTGTCCTGAATTCTGCGGGACAGGATAATCACTATACCGACCCTCTAGCAAATATGCGCTTTTCCGCACAGGGCTATGCAAAATTGAATGAAAAACTTGCCCCTGATATGGCCGTGCTTGAAGGAGGTTATGCAATTCAGAGTGCACTTCCTTATGTAAATACGGGTATAATCCTTGCAATGGCAGGGCTCGATTATTCCTGCGTAAAGGAACCTGACTTCAAGCCAGGAATGTTTGTCCAGGCTGCCAGGGACAGAAAGACCCTGGAAGAAGTAGTTGCAGCTCAGCTTGAAAACTGGAAAAACAGGGATAGGCTTGTAGAGGCTGAAGTGGCAAAACATGGGGACTTCTACCGCCGAAAAAAGCAGATCTTTTACGACACGGATATGATTCAAGAGTTCCAGGAAGAGACCATCCGGATGTGCCCTGACTGCCAGGGCTACAAAACCATTGACTCCCATGCTCATAGGGGCGTAGACGATACCAGAATCTTCGGGATTTCGGTTCCAATCTACGCCTGTGAGAAATGCCAGGCTGAAGCCAGAGAAGAGTACAGGAAAAGGCTAATTCATCCGGGATATGAGTACGTTTACCTTCAAGATAAAAAACAGGATGAGTACAGAGCGTATAATACAAGGACAAAAAAGGAAACGGTTTATTGAGACAGAAAAAGGTTTTTTAATAGAAAAAAAGGTACTAAAAGTTATAAAGGCTTTTTCCTTTTTGTTTTTTCTCTTCTCTTTTTCCTTTTTTTCCTTTTTCCTTTTTGTTTCTTCTCTTCTCTTTTTCCTTTTTGTTTCTTCTCTTCTCTTTTTCTCTTTTTATTGTTATTTCTGCTTATGCCTATTTCTGTACTTGTATCTAGCCTATGCTATTTTTTGAATAAGATACTTGAGAAATACATCCCTACATTTCATGAAATATTTTTTGGAGATAACATTATTTTTTAAAGGTACTTACTAAATATATTAATTTTACTCTTAGTTACCAAAATAATCAGGTACTTAGCAGGCTTGCATAAGATAGAAAAAACCTGATTGTCTGGCAGGAATGTAGATGAAAACGTATATCTTATCGTAATTCCAGCAGTTAAGTGAGGGTGAGAAAAAGTAAGATATAGTCAGTGTTAACTTATTTTCTGCTTAATATAATCGGAAGTCGATCTTGGAGAATAAAAGGGCAATGGTAGAAATCAAGAGAGAATTCCGGTAAGCTATGGCCTTATTTTGTGATTTTCGATTATAGCATATTTTTACAAATATATTGATCAAAACCGATATGTTTATATCCTATTTGCAATTAGTTTCTAATTAATTTAATAAAGTTATACTCTTAACTTCTTTCATGTGTAGGGAGGAATTTGAAATAAACAAAATAAAACTTTTGTTACTAACTTTTTTAATACTCACGCTAAGTTCTTGTGTGGGGGCGGCTAAGGATATTACCGTTCAGTCAGGTGGGTCCATACAAGCCGCAGTGAATAGCGCAAGTTCAGGTGATACAATTATCGTATCTCCGGGAACCTACTATGAAAATATTGAGATAACTAGAGCTAACCTGGAACTCAGGTCAGCCTCGGGTAACCCTGATGACACGATAATTGCTTCCAATACCACAGGCAAAGACGTGATCTCTCTTGGAGCCAGATCCAATTCAAAAATTACAGGATTTACGATCAGTGAAGCTACCGGAGCAACCATTTCAGGAATCTCTCTGAGTTTGTGCAATGGCTGCACCATTGAAAAGAACAAATTTTTAAACAATAGCATTGGAATATCCGTGAAGTCTTCCGGAAACAATGCACTACGCGACAACACAGTGACAAGTGGAACAGGTACAGGAATTTACATTTCGCAGTCTTATTCGACCACTACTTCAGAGAATCGGGTTTCAGGTTGCGTGATTGGGATTAAGATTGCTAGCACCCAGGATGGTGGTAACACCGTTTCAAAAAACACTGTAAGCCAGAATTCTGGCAGTGGTATCGAGCTGGAGGATACAAACAATAATAATAATTTAGAAAACAACACTGTAAACTCGAACGGAGTTAGGGGTATCTATTTAGCAAGATCAAGTAAGAACAACTTGAAAAATAATAATGTTTCTTCCAACGGAGGAAACGGAATTGAAATGGGGTACTCTTCCGAAAATACAGTTTTAGGTAACACAGTTTCAGGTAATAATACAACAGTTAATAACCATGGTATATTCCTGGATAATTGTACGAATAGTTACGTACAAAGCAACACAGTTTCAAGCTGTGAATACGGAATAGCTATGAGGTATTCCAATAATAACCATGTCATAAACAATAACGCAAATGAAAATGACAGAGGTTTTTACGTAGCCTATACATCCAGCGGAAATACGCTTTCAGGCAATAAGGCAAATTCGAACAGTCTTAATGGTATTACTGTGATTAGTAGTGCCAGCAATAATATAGTAGATAGCAATGAAGTAAGTTTGAATAGTGGCTATGGTATATATCTTGAGACTGCAGATAATAATAAAATATTTAATAATATTGCGTCCCAAAATTCAAGGGGTATTTTTTTACGAGGTGTTGGGTCCAAACAAAACAATCTTTCAAACAATATTTTAAATCACAATACGGCTGATGGTATTCGTCTTGACAACTCAAGTGAGAATCACCTTATCAATAATACTGCAATTTCGAGCAACACCTATGGGATCTGCTTAGTGGGCTCATGTAATAATAATGAACTAAAGAATAATACAGCTCAGTTGAATAGAATAGGCATTTACATGACGACCGCAACTGGAAACACGCTTTCTCAAAATGCAATCTTCGAGAATGGCGAGTCTGGAGTTCTGCTCTCGCTTTCCAATAATAATATCCTTTCCGGGAATGTGATTCATGACAATATTGAAGGTATCTCCCTCGGTTCCTCTGAAAGCAACAATATTTCAGGCAACAATGTAATCTCAAACGGTAACGGCATCTATATGTGCCCTAGAAGCTACTATAACCGCGTTTATAATAACTGTTTCAATAACTCCAATAATGCAAATATTAGAAATAACATAAGCACCTGGTACATCGAAAAAACTTCAGGTAAAAATGTAATGGGTGGGCCGAATCTGGGAGGCAATTTTTGGGGGAGCCCGTCACTCATGGGTTTCTCCGACATAAATCTTGATAACGACAGCGATGGTATTATTGATATTCCCTACGTTTCAGCCAACGGTAATGTTACGGATAACTACCCACTGATACGTATAGTGCTGCCTGTCGCAAAACTCGATGTCAGTCCCACGAAGGGTTTTGTTCCTCTCACAGTTCAATTTACGGATCGTTCACAGGATGCAACTTCAATAAGCTGGGACATTGACGGTGATGGAAAATCGGACAATACCAATAAGAGTTTTGTCCATGTGTACGAGAAGCCGGGAACCTATAATGTCACTTTGACAGCAAGCAATAGAAATGATACTTCCTCAGCAAATGTGCAAATTATTGCAGAGGAATATAAAATTCTTCCTGTTGCAAACTTCAATGCCAACGTAACAAGCGGCTATGCTCCTCTTTCGGTCCTGCTTACCGACCTGTCACAAAACGCAACCTCAAGGAACTGGGATATCGGTAATGACGGAACTGTGGAGTCTACAAATGCAAGCATTGTTTATGTATTCACTAACCCTGGAACCTATCCTGTTAGCTTAACTGCGGTAAATGAAAACGGCACTTCCGTGGCAAAACCTATTACAATAACTGTCACGCAAGA
>NZ_LMVP01000534.1 GCF_002287235.1 Methanosarcina spelaei | reverse complement strand
AGGAAAAAGACATTGGCTTCATGTAGCTTCTACTGACAAATACACCTGTTATTTTACTCATGCAAAAAGAGGATCCGAAGCTATTGATGCTATGGGAATTCTTCCAGAGTTTAAAGGGGTAGCAGTTCACGATGGATGGAAACCTTACAACAGTTATAATTGTGATCATGCTCTTTGCAATGTTCATCTCCAGAGAGAACTTACTGGAATTGAAGAGAATTATAAACAGCAATGGGCTAAAGATATGAATGAGCTGTTGTCTGAAATGAAAAAGTATGCTGATGAGTGTAAAGAGCAGGTCAAAAATCTAGATTTTGAACAAGTTAAGGCATTAGAAAAAAGGTTCAATGCTGTAGTCGCGAAAGGAATTGAAGAAAATCCACCTTCTTTAAATCCTGAAAGACAAGGAAAACGTGGTAAGAATCCAAAAACCAAAGCAAGGAATCTGCTTGATAGGTTTATAGAACACAAAGACAAGATTCTGAGATTCCTGACAGACTTGAAAGTTCCGTTTGAGAATAATCAAGCAGAAAGAGATGTCAGGATGATGAAGCTACAACAGAAAATATCAGGAACTTTCAGAACTGCACGAGGAGCGGAAGCTTTCTGCAGAATTAGAGCATATATTTCCACAATAAGAAAGAATGGTTTACCTGTTTTAGAGGGTATTCTCGCGGCGCTCAAAGGAGCGCCGCTAACTATACCCTGAATAGTTACAAGATTTCTTCTCTTTCAAATCTTGTCCGATTGACAGTGTGGTCCCACTTGAATAAAAATAAAAAGTATGTTTTGAATATCGATTTTATTTTTGGATATCTATTTCAGCGATTTGGATGAAAATTATATTTACAAAGATAAGACTTATATTACTGTGGCTTATTGCTGATATAGGTGCTGTTAAAAGTACAATAATAATAAACACAAAAATATTTTATGTATAAAATAAAACAGCATTACAACGAAACCCAGTTATTTAAATCGAAAAACGAATTCATGTTACCAATGTACTAAAAATGTGATCCCTATGCCCAGAAAATACACAAACAAGACAACCCATTTTATTCTCCACGATGACGGTACATTCGATGTCTACATAAACAAAAAGTTCAAAGAATGCGGACTATATGAGGAAACCCCGGACACTGTAAAACTGAACTACTTCAAACACTTTTCAATATTTCAAAAAGAAGTCGGGTGTTTGATTTCTGAGAATTACAGAATCTGGATAGAGGACAGGATAATTAATGTTCCCGGTGGCATCCTGGACAATGGGGTGTTCGTAGCTAACTGTGATGACGGAAGTATCATCTGAAAGATTGAAGCTTATGGCATTTATAAAAAATAGACAAAATTGTTTGGATTCGAAGGAATCCATTTTCGGAATTTTTTTGTTTAATTTTCTGACTTTTATCAAATTTCCTGACTTTTATCAAATCTTCTGAATTTTTTGTATCTTAATAATCAGTTGATATTTCCAAGAGTAGTTACACATTCGCTTTTGACTCTCATTTTCTGTTTTGTGTACACTAAATTAGCATGAAAATTATGCCGTCAGTATGCGTATTCATATAGTTGTGCATGTTATTCAAGGGATATCATCTTTATTTCCTGTACACAGGTAAGTTTAGAAAATAGACGTAACTGAGAAAAAACTCAAAAACAAAAAACATAAAGAAGAAGGGATTTTTCTAATCAGCAAGCTTTGATCTGGAATTCAGCACTAAACATCAGTACTTATTTCCAACATTCTCTCACCGCAGCTATATGATTCTAAAGCCGGACTCATTAACACGAACTGGAACAAATGGAAAGACTTATTTCATCTGCAGTTCTCGTTGTTCTAGAAGGATCCACCATAAACAATTATGGGTCTTACGTAATTAAGCTGAATCTGGACCTAATTTACTACACACAGTCAATAAATACGGTTTTGTGGAGATTTCTAGAGCATGTTTAAACAATAATTTTCCTTGAGCAACAAGTATGACTGAAAAGATCAACTATCTTGATGGGCTACGCGGTATAGCTGCGATTAACGTGATGATAATGCATTTCTTCATTATATTGATCCCGGCGATTATTTATAGTGATCGAATGCCTTCACATCTGGGGAATCTTGAACGGATTTTCTCGACCACGCCCTTAGGATTAATTGGCGCCGGAAACTTTTCGGTATGCATTTTCTTTGTTCTAAGTGGTTACGTATTAACCCAAAAATACTTTAGAACTAAAGACAAAAAAATAATTATAAGCGGCGCAGTACGCCGATATATCCGGCTGTTTGTTCCGGTGCTGGCAGCAACGGTTCTATCGTTTTTACTTGCATCAATCGGAGCATTCCATTATTATATTGAAGCCGTAATGATCTCAGGAAATAACAATTACGACAGCTATTGGACCTTTACGCCGGATATTGTTGATGCAATTAAGCAGGCGGTATGGGGGTCGTTTTTTACAGGAAGCGACACATATAACCCGGTTTTATGGACAATGACAGTAGAATTTTATGGGTCTATGCTTGTTTTCGCACTAGCTTTACTATTCGGAGTGCAACGGAACCGCTGGACATTCTACCTTGCCGCAGCCGTATTTTTCTTCAATTCCTACTATTTTGCCTTTATAACAGGAATGGGGCTTGCAGACATATTTAACAATAAAACGTCAGTGTTTAAAACCGATAACAAAATGATATTATCTGTTATACTGTTTTCAGGGTTATTTCTCGGGTCATATCCAGTAGGCACCGTAACAAGCGATTCATTATACGGTTTTCTTAATAACGGTTTCTTTGAGATCCCAAAACTGACATACCATATCCTGGGAGCCGTTATGATAATGTATGTCTTATTGAACAGCCAATGGCTGCAAAAAGTCTTTTCTTCTCCGGTACCGGTATTTCTTGGAAAAATATCCTACTCGCTGTACCTGATACATTTCCTGATAATAAGCAGTTTCACCTGTGCACTGTTCCTCGTATTGCACCCGATATTACCATATTGGATAGCTGTCTTTATTTCATGTTTCCTGTCCATACTATTGATAATACCCTTGAGCTACCTATTTTACAAGTACATTGATATGGTGGGTGTAGGACTATCGAAAATCTTTTACAATAGAGCTGTCGATCCTATCATATCCAGCAACTCCTGGAATATAAAGCAAAAATACCTGTCAAGCACGATTTTTGGAATATATAATAAAATATTTAAATAACAGTTTTTGTTTAAGCCAAGTACTCTACAGCTTGTTAAATAACATGCTAGCGCATCTTTGATTTTACTACGAAAAGTTTTGAAACTTTTCGTAATAGTAGCCCTGATTAACTATTAAAGATTTGAACTCAGAAACCCTATTTTGCCTTTTGGAAATGAGTTAATAGGCTTATTTTTAAATGTGCTTTAAACTTACCTGTACTCAAACTTACCTGTGCTTTATTAAACTTACCTGTATTCAAACTTACCTGTATAGTATATCAGAAACACTCTTTTTTGTACCTTGCTCTCCAATAACCGTTACAATATCATTATATTCAAGTTTCAGGCTACTATGTGCAATAATCGATTCATTTCCCCGTCTTATCATCACCATAAGGCTTTTTTCCGGAAAATTAATTTCCCTTATGGCCTTTCCCACGACCTTTGGATTGGTGACTTTGATTTCCATAACATTGCCTTCTCCTCCTACTTCACACAATGAGAAGAGGTGATTTCTTCCAATCATACTGTCCATCACCACAGCAGTTGTCATGGTTGGGCTCATAGCAAGGATTCCCAGGTCCCAAAAAGCGTTAAGATTTTCCATATTATTTACTCTGGCAACCAGCTGGTCTCCTTTGAATCCAAATCTTGCCTTTGCAATCTGGCAAAACAGGAGATTTGTGTCGTCCTTTTTTGTGGTTACAACTGCATACTTGGTGTTTTTAATTCCGGCTTTTTTAAGAGTATTAACGTCTGCTGCATTGCCCTGTATAGTCCTGATGCCTAATTCCATGCATTTGTTACATTCTTCTTCAGAGATATCTATAACTGTCACATTTTCGCCTCTTTTATCAAAGCGTTCAGCAAGAATCCGGCCTATTTTTCCTCCTCCGATAATCAAAATTCCCATAGGAATTACCTCCAGCATCTGAGCTACTCTTTTTGACATGCCTCCTGTTAAGAAGACAGTCACTATGACTGTCAGGAAGACTAAACCTACAATCGTTTGCCCTCCAGGCACCTTCATCTCATCCAATTTGATTGCAAAATAAGTTGCAATTGAAGCCGGCACTACTCCTCTTGGCCCCATGAATGATATGAAGAGTTTTTCATTGGTGCGGAGTTTTGAACTCCACATTGTGATAAAGACCGACATTGGGCGGACTAATAGAGCTATAAGTATAACTAACAAGATTCCTTTTATCCCGATATCCATGATATACCAGAACTTGATCATTGCTGCAAGCAGGACAAAGATCAAAGAGATCATTAAAGTTACCAGGTCACAGTTGAACTCCTTTATTGTTTCCTTATAGGGAAATTCCAAAGTTCCCGTAATAACTCCGAAGACTGCCAGTGCAAGGATTCCAGATTCATTGCCCATAATTTCTGACAGTACATAGCAGGCAAAGATCGAGATAAGAGTAATCAACCTGGCAGTCCTTTTGCTAACGGAAGTACCGGTTGTAAAAAACCAGTGGAGTGCAAATCCGCTCAATATTCCTATTAATAACCCAATTCCAAGCCTTTCAAGGATGAAGACTGCTGCATCTATCCTTGAAATTTCTGCTGCAATACATTCAAAAACCACCGCAGTCAAGATCACACTTGCAGCATCGTTTAAAACGCTCTCAAGTTCCAGGATCTTGCCAACCTTATGTGAAACATGGAGATTCCGGATTATTGGACCAACAACACTGGGACCGGTTGCAGTAACCAAAGCTCCGAAAAGGGCAGCAATTTGAAGGGGAACATCTATGAGAAAGTAGGTAAGTGTGGTAATCCCGACAAAAGTAATTAAAACACCAATAGTGCTTAGTTTAAGAACGCTTTCCTGAACCCCCCTGAGTTGTTTCAAGTCAACCTGAAGCCCTCCGTCGAAGACTATAACAGACACACAAATAGCTACAATGGCACTGAGCACGTCCATATAGAGAACAGGGTTTAGTAGATTAAGAATTTCTGGCCCAACTATTACTCCTTCGATCAATAGAAAGATGATAACAGGAACCTGAAAATAATGGCTAAGGGTTTGTGCCAGAAGGGATAGAACGAGCAAGGCAATAACTATTTCCATTAGAAATATAGGATCAATCATTACACTCCCTAATTAATAACGCACATCTTGATTAAAAAATTTTGGGTGTTTTGATTGTCAAATTAATGACAAGTTTGAGATATATCTCAGATCTCGTATGTCAGGTCACATATCTTATGAAGAGATTTCTGGCTTTTTCTTAAATGGGATTACAAGTTTATTGAGGTTAACAGACTCGTACTGATAATATACAACATTACTACTCATTGTCAAACAGAAATATCCGGAAGTTGCAGAAAGGTCATATTTGAAAGGATAGAGCATGGGTTAAGAAGTGCCTATTTTTCTTAAATAAGTTTCCCCTCCGAAAATGAAAGCTATTTCTTAAACCCCCTTGATTAAGTTTTTCAGTTTTTTAAGTGAGTTAATTTTTACAACCGGTTAGCCTTGTATTAAATCAGTTCGTTCACATGAGCTAGTTTACTTACAATGGACAGTTTACGAATAATTTATAACGTCGATTGCTGAATCATTCGCAACAAACAGATTTATAAATTGCTTATCTTAATGGGTGTAAGAGGCGCTCTTATGATTGAAATGAAATTACACGGTACATACAACATCTATTATGCAATTCTTGGCATGCGGAACCCTATGAACTCCTGGCACCTAATGGACAGCAGCAAGCCTGATGAGGCAGGAAACTGTACGCTTGGAGAAAAGGACCTGAACCTGGCCCAGCGCCTGACCCTCGCAGGGAACGAGCACGGCAAGTTTTTAAGGTTCATTACGGTCTGTTTTGACCTTACAGCCCCAATATACTGGTGGAAAGAATTTGATACCTACAAATTCGCAGAAAAGAACTCCACGTCAACTATGCACAAACTGACAAGCAGGGAGCTTACTCCTGACGATTTTTCTTTCGATACCCTGACAGATTACAGGAATGACCAGATCCGGCACCTGAACGACCTTATCAAAGAATACAAATCCTGCGAGGGAGACAGTGAAGAAGACAGCGAATGCCGGAAAGCGATATTTAGGGAACTCGTCCAGGACCTGCCAAGTGCATTTATGCAGAAAAGGACTGTTGTAACCAACTACGCTGAGCTCAGAAACATTTACTTCCAGCGCCGCAATCACAAACTTGATGAGTGGAGGGAGTTTTGCACCTGGATGAAAGAGACTCTGCCGTATGCAGAAGAGCTTATCTGCGTGGAAAAGACAGAATAAAAGGAATTTCACCAGCAATAATCTTTTTCAGCATCCCTGCTGGAAATAAATTTGATTTTAGAACCTTTGCTGGGAATAAATTTGATTTTAGAACCTTTGCTGGGAATAAATTTGATTTTAGAACCCCAGGCTCTCACCGGTCGTGCAGCCACGACCGGCTTTTCCCAAAATTAAATTAAAAAATTTGAAAATTTGTTTTTTCAAATTTTAGATTTCAGATACTTGTCGTTTTTTCATAAGTTAAAACGTTAGTTCCAGACTTCGATTTCATTTTTACGTCTTCAATATTATTTTTATTATTATATTCTCTTTAAATTTATTAATTATGAAATCCAATAAAGATCAGTGATCTTTTTGAAATACTCTTCTCTCTATTTTCAGGTTACCCAATCCTCAGAAGCTTCTTCCCATAAATATCGTGCCTCGATTCTGCAGGATGGAAATATTGTAGTAAGCAATGATTTCGAACTCAGACAAGACCTTAAACTCTCTCAGATGCTTGAAAAAATAGAGGAAAAAGTTACTAAAAGTCCTGAAAAGCCAGAAAATCAAAAGGACAAGGTAGAGTTACTGGAAGAAGAGGAAAGAGATAAGCCACATATCGAATTTGGGAAAATGCTTTACAGCAAGGTATTTTCCGGTCAACTTGGCGAGTATTTCAACAACTCCGTAAAGGAAGTCCAGGAAAATGGCAATGGGCTCAGGATTTCACTTAGGTTTGGTGAAGATGTCCCTGAAATTTCAGCGCTGCCCTGGGAATATCTCCATGACGACGAAGATTTTCTGATTCGAAGAAGAAACATCCTGATTTCAAGGCTGCCAGCAGGCGTGAAGAGGAAAAATCTTGAACCTCTTGATTCCGTACTCAGGATGCTGGTAATAATTTCCGGTCCTGATGATCCCAGGATTTCACCTTTGAACACGGAAAAAGAACAGGAAATTATCCTTGAAGCCGTGGACAAACTCCAAAGGTATCAGAAAATAAAAGTGGACTTTACTGAAGACGCAACCTTTGAAAACGTCGAAGGCTACCTGAATGAACAGGATTACCATATTATCCATTTCACAGGCCACGGGATCAGCATAGACGGAAAAGGTCATCTTGTTTTTGAAAACGAAGGCCAGAAAGCAAGATTTATTGATAACAAAACTCTATCAGACCTTTTTTCCGAACGAGGCATCCGGCTTGTGGTGCTCAGTTCCTGTGAATCTGCCAAAGGTTCGAATAAAAAAGCTTTTGGAGATCTGGCCAGCATGCTTTCCAAAAAAGGAATTCCTGCTGTTGTGGCAATGCAATATTCCGTACTTGATGACGTTGCCATAAAGTTTGCGTACCATTTTTACAGAGCAATTGCAAGCGGAAAGCCTGTTGACTTTGCTTTAAAAGAAGCCAGACTTGTGATGAAAAACTTAGAAAACGGTAATGGACTTGACTTTGCAACGCCTGTACTTTATCTTTCAGACTGCAACTGCGTTAATGTAGAGAATTTAAAACCGGAAACTTCTGAATTCGAAATCAAACCCACTAAATTGTCAGATTTGCTGGATTTACCGGTGATGAATAAAGGCTTCGTTGCCAGGAAAAAAGAGCTTCGAATTCTGGAAAAAGGCTTTAGATCCGATGTAAAGCGTGCTGCCATTATTCACGGTTTTGGAGGTATGGGAAAAACCGTTCTTGCAACCCGACTGGCGAAAAAGATGGAGGAATATTTCGATGGGGCTCTCGGGATGAAGTGTACTTCAACCATCCGACCTGAAGATATCCTGAACAAAATTAACAGCTTCTTAATGATGAAAGGAAGATATGAACTTAATCAGATAATCAATCAGCAAGTTCCTTTTCAAGTTAAAACCTCCCTGCTGGTGAACATACTTAATCAGCTGCGTTTCCTGATAATCCTTGACAACTTTGAAGATTGCCTTGACGAAGACCGAAAAGACATTGAAAACCCCGAACTCAAGGCATTCATCCGGCATCTTTTTAACAACACGATCAGCAATACAAAATTCATCATAACAACCCGTTACGATTTTGATCCCCTCGAAGGCAGGTTGCCTGAAAGCATTGGACATATTTCCCTTCCTGAACTCCATTTCCCTCAGACAAACTGGCTTATGAACAATTTAACTGAACTGGCAGATCTGGGGATTCAAAAGAAAAAGAAAATATATGATGTTATTGGTGGCCATCCCTGGACGATAGGCCAGTTTTCAAAGCATGCAGCCGTTAAGGGAGTAGATGATTTATTGCTGGATCTATCGCCCCTGAAAAAAGAGCTTATTGAGTTTACCCTGCTGGAAAAGTCTTTCTCCAAATTAGATGAAGGCGCCAAAAAACTGCTCCTCTGCGCCTCAATCTACGAAGAAGCCATTGCTGTCGAAGCATTGTCATGGATTATCGGCAATGAGAAAGATGAAAGTCCTGCTGTCGGAGAACCTCTAAATAAACTTCTTCAATGGGGTCTCATTTCAAAAGAACAGGAGTATGATAAGAGTGTTTACTTGGAGCACACGATTGTAAAAGATTTTGCACGGAAAAAACTAGAAAAAGACGGACTGAACAAAAAAGAGCTTCTTATCAGGGCTGCCAGATACTATGAAAATTTAGTTTCTCAAACCGGAAACCTCTGGGATTATTTAAAAGCACGAGACTATTACTTCCAGGCAGGAGATTGGGAAAGTGCAAACGAAGTTGTAGAAAGTACAGTAAATTCTCTTATTCACTGGGGATATATTAAACTTGCAATGGATTTATTAAATGATTCTATTAACACGACATCAGGAGAAACAAAAACAAACGCTGAGTACAACCTTGCGATAATTTACTACCTCCTTGGTGATCTGAATACATCATTGAAAATATATAGTGATATTTTATCTAAATATGAGGAAATGGGGAACAAAAACGGAATCGCACAAACACTGTACCAGCTTGGAATGATTCATCAGGATCAAGGCAACTACAAAGAAGCGGTGAAACTATACAATCATTCACTGAAAATCAACAAAGAACTGGGAAATAAAAACGAAGTTGCGTACACACTGCACCAATTTGGACTGATTCATCAGCAGCAGGGTAATTATGAAGAGGCAGCGAAAAAGTACACACAGTCCATTAAAATGAAAACAGAGTTGGGGGATAAATGTGGAATTGCATATACATTGCACCAGCTTGGAAATGTTTACTGCATTCAGGGCAACTACGGAGAAGCCGTGAAAAATTATGACCAGTCTATGAAACTGAATGAAGAGCTTGGGGACAAAAACGGAATTGCAAAAGCACTGCACCAATTTGGACTGATTCATCAGCAGCAGGGTAATTATGAAGAGGCAGCGAAAAAGTATGCCCAGTCCCTTAAAATGAAAAAAGAATTGGGAGATAAAAGTGGAATTGCAATAACATTGCACCAGCTTGGGATGATTCACGAGAAGCAGGGCAACTACGAAGAAGCCATGAAAATGTATAATCAGTCCCTGAAAATTGCAGATGAGCTGGGAGACAAAAACGGAATCGCAATAACACTTCACCAGCTTGGAACGATTCATTATTTCCAGGGTAACTACGAAAAAGCATCGGACTTATACAACCAGTCTCTGAAAATGAAAAAAGAAATGGGTGATAAAAACGGAATTGCACAAACACTTCACCAGCTTGGAATGATTCATCAGGACCGTGGTAACTACAAAGAGGCAGTGAAAATGTATAATCAGTCCCTTAAAATGAAAGAAGAATTGGAAGATAAAAGTGGAATTGCATCAACACTGCACCAGCTTGGAGTGACTAATGAAAAAAAGGGGGAATGTAGTAGTGCTCTCAGGAATTACTTAATTTCTTTCTCAATCTTTGAGCAATTGAATTCGCCTAATAAAGAGATTGTTTCCAAATCCCTTTTAAGACTGCGAAGTCAGATGGGAGAAGAAGAATTTAATGCTGAATATGAAAAGCTGGTGAATGAATGACTTCTGAACTCATCAAATGTCCTCACTGCGGGTACAAATATTACACAGATGTAGAAAAAATTGTTGAAGATGGGAAAACTCCAGTACTACGCGTCGGTTTTTCTGATGTTAAAAAAGTATTCAGCCGAAGGACTCCAAAAAGTATGTTTATAGATCTTACCTGTCCAAATTCTAATTGTAAAAAAGCATTCGAGTGGGAAGTAAAGGTATGACTGAAGAGGAAGTTGAAAGCGGGACTGGTGAAGAAGAGATTCCTTTTGTTCCAGTTGAGCCCAATCCTTTTTGGAAAAAGAATGCTGAAAAGCTTGTTGGGGAATCTATTTCGGTTGTGGAAGATACGGCAAAACAGTTTGTAGTCGTTACAGGGCTGCTTCAAGGGATCTATTTTCATGCTATTGCATTTTCAGATATTAAGGGAGCAGATGGATATTCGGTTTTGATTTATCTGGCTCCGCTTGTGCTGTGGTTGCTGAGTTTGATTTTTGCGGTAATGGTACTTCTTAGAAAAAGGTATAAGATTAACATAAATTCCACCAGCAGTTCAAAGAAAGTATTCGAGGATATGGTGAAAATTAAGTACAGATACATCCGGATTTCGGGTTTTTTCCTGATTTTTAGTTTTGTAGCTCTTGCTGCTGCTTTTTTACATTACCTGGATATGTTTTAATTTTTTCCGATGTTTTATTCTTTTCTTCTACTGAGAGTTTTCAGAAAAATATATTTAGTATGTGTTTTAATTGTCTGAAAGCCTGTTTGCGAACAAATAAATATACAGAACCTTTTACAGGTAGCCTAAGAGATAAAAATGACCGAACTTAAGAAAACGATTTCCTTCACTCGGGGCATGGGGCTTGCAATCTGCATGCTTATAGGTACAGGCATTCTTGCACTGCCAGGTTTGGCACTTGATGCAGGCACTGTCTATGAAGCAATCCTTGGCTGGTTCCTTATAGCGATTGTCGCAGTCCCTCTTATCGAAGTCTGCTCCAGCCTTGGCCTTAAATTTCCTTCAACAGCCGGACTTGCAGGTTATGCTGAAAAGGCTGTTGGGCCCTGGGGAGGATATGCGGTTTCCTACCTTGTGGGAGGCTCTTTCTTTTTCGGGCTTCCTGCAGTTGCCCTTATTGGCAGCGAGTATATGAAGCAGCTTTTCCAGCTGTCTGAGGCAGGAGCAGCCCTTTTTGCAATCCTGCTTGTAACCCTGATGTTTCTTTCGAACCTGGCAGGGATGAAGGTTATCTCTCTGATTAATTACGCAGCTCTGGCTGTCCTTTTTCTGTTAATTGGCCTGCTTATTGTCTTTAACCTTGATTTCCTGAACGCAGGCCTCGGGATTGCCAGCGAAGCTTTTAGCGGTAACGTGCATATAGACCTGCATAACACCTGGAAAGTTGCAGCTCTCCTTTTCTGGGCTTTTCTGGGCTGGGAAAATCTTTCTTTTTCCCTGGGAGAAATAAAAGATCCTGAAAAAAATGTACCTCGCCTTTACTGGCTGAGTTTTGCCCTTGTGACCTCAATCTACCTTGTGCTTGCCTTAATCAGCACGGGAGCCAGTGTTTCAGGCGTTTCTCTTCAGGGAGCAGCAGGGCTTTCCGGCCTTGTGCTTTTTACGCCAGGAGGAAAACTGCTCATCTGGCTCATGATAATAGTTATTGCAGCAAATGCCTGTTCATGGGACTTTACTGCAAGTCGCCTGCTCTATGCCGGAGGCAGGACAGGAATTTTTCCTGAAGTTTTCGGAAAGCTTTCAAAAAGGAATATTCCTGTGCCCAGCCTGGTTGGGCTGTATGTACTTTCGATTTTCCTGATTCTCGGAAGTTATCTACTCAAAATTCCCGTATCAGCTATGATGATGCTTGTAAACCAGAACTTCGTTTTCCTCTACGCCTTCATTATAATTGCCTACTGGAAAACCGAAAACGGCTGGAAGAAATGGATTTTTTCGGCTCTTTCACTCGTGTCCTTGAGTTTTTTAGTCTCAGGGTTTACCTGGAAAATAGCTTATCCGATCTTTTTGATAGGCTTTGGATACTACAGGTTTCTCAGGAGTGCAGGTGAAATTTCTACGTCCAAAATCCCTGCATCCGAAGACGAAATTGTACGCCGTGAAGATGGCTCGGGAAATCTCTAATCTGGCCAAGCATTGAATTAAAAATTTGAAGGGAAACCTATAAGTTATATGTTTTCTCAAATAATAATACAGTTTCCGATATTTTTCTAATTTTGCAGGGACATGGTCATATGTTGTTCATAACTGTTAAAGACTCACCTGGAAGAGGGAGAGGCATATTTGCACAGCGAAATTTCAAAACAGGTGAGGTAATAGAAACCTGTCCTGTCATAGTTTTACCCACTGAAGAAATAGACGCACTTGAGCTTACCCAGCTCTACAATTATTACTTTGCGTGGGGTCCCGACTCAAAAGATGCAGCTATCGCGCTGGGCTATGGCTCCCTTTATAACCACTCGTACACTCCGAATGCAAGGTACTACAAAGACTTCGATAACAAACTTTTAAAATACGTCTGTATAAGAGATATTAAGGAAGACGAAGAAATCACAATAAACTATAACTGCGACCCTGAAGACAAAAATCCGGTCTGGTTTGATCTTGCAGGTCCGGAAGATATTTAAATTTAATTAAATATTTAAGGACTGGCGTTTTTTGAGACAAAAGAGGCATTTTCCGGTCTTTATATGTTTACAGACATTTTTTCAGGCTTTTTCAGGTTTTTAGGTATTATAAGGCATTTTACAGGTTTTTAGGCATTATAAGGCATTTTACAGGTTTTAATCTCTTTAAAACGTTTTTATCCTCTTTCTGGCCATTTTGAAGCTTTTTTCAGGCCCTTTTTAGATTTTATCCTTTCAAACTCTTATCCTCAGGTTTTTTCCTGAAATTGTCTGGTACGAGCACGAAGGTTATATTTCTTCAGTACTTTATATTGAGAAACTGACCTTGCTGGATTCAATTCCTGACTTAATCGGAGGCCTGAAGTTTTTCTTGATAATACACTGAAGGGGTTGGAAGTTGGAAAACGATATATTCACGGTTTTTCGGTTAAGCCTGTTTGAGACCTTCTATGTCACAGGTTCTCTGATTCTTGTAGGAATAGTACTCGGCCTTCTTGAGAACCGAGCTAACTTTTACGTCCAGAGTACTTTTGGCAGAAAAGGGATTCTGGTTACAGCCTGGATAGGTACTCCCATTCACGAACTCGGCCACCTGCTGATGTGCTATGTATTCAGGCACAAAATAACCAAACTCAAGCTGTTTTCCCGCAAGGAAAAAGACGGAACCCTTGGATATGTCAACCACAGCTGGAACCCAAAAAGCCTCTACCAGAATATAGGAAACTTTTTCATAGGCATGGGCCCGATCTTCAGCGGTACGGCTGCTCTTATTATTGGAATGCACCTGCTGCTTCCGGATTCCTTTGCAAGGGTTACCGACTATCTTACCCTTGAGCCTGCCCAGCCTGACCAGTATATTTTGACAAAAATCTTCACCCTTACCGCAGGTCTCTTTCAAAGCATATTTTCGTTAGAAAACCTGTTTTCTCTCAATTTCTGGATTTATTTTGCCCTGGCAATCGCAATCTCTTCACATATAGCCCTGAGCAAAGAAGACCTTAAAGGAGCAGGCAGGGGTTTTGTAACCATACTCTTTTTTATTTTGCTGATAAATTTGGTTGCTTTTGTTTTCAATGCTGATTTTTCCGGTCTTTTTGCGGAGATACTGGCTCTAAACGTATATCTTGTAGCTTTTTCAATGATTTCGATTGTTTTTTCTTTAATCAGGCTGGTTTTAAGTGTTTTTGCATATTATCTGGTCTAAAAATTTTTAATTTAAGATATGAGGTAGTATACTTGATCTAAATTTTTATGGCTAATTACGCCCGAAAAAAGAAATATGTTAATATCTTAAGGTAATATGTATTTTTTGAATAGTTATATTTCCTTTTTACATACATGGCTATTAATTCTATTATCTCTATAAATAAACGGGGTTTCTTTCATAATGAGTTCTGTAATTCTCCCTGATCAAATTCACATAGAACAAATAAAGAAACGGCTTTGGTGTGGCCGTGAATTTGGTCAAGCTGCAGTAATGATTGGTGCGGGTTTCAGCAAAAATGCAGATAGAGTATCTTATAACTCTCCGCCTTTTCCTCTATGGAGGGAGATTGCAGAGGGTATGTATAGCGCCTTATATCCACCAATCTCTGACTCCACTGATGATAGACTAATGGCTACTTCAGGAGAAGGGGCTTCAAAATTAGCTTTAGAATATGAAACAATGTTCGGACGATCTGCTCTCGATAACTATTTGTTAAAATCCATCGATGATGGCAGTTATCATCCAGGAGAATTACATAAGCTTTTACTCTCTCTCCCTTGGTCGGATGTTTTTACTACTAACTACGACACGCTGCTTGAGAGAACTAGAGTTTCTATTTATGAAAGAAAATATGATCTTGTTGAGACTCTTCACGACATGCCAGGTAAAATGAAGCCACGAATAGTGAAACTTCATGGAAGTTTTCCATCTCATCGCCCATATATTATTACGGAAGAAGATTTTCGTACTTATCCTAAAAAATTTGCACCATTCGTAAACATGGTTCAGCAATCAATGATGGAGAATGCTTTTTGCTTACTTGGGTTTTCTGGAGATGATCCTAATTTTCTGTCTTGGTCTGGTTGGGTTCGTGACAATTTAGGTGACTCAAAGCCTCCTATCTATCTTTGTGGTTTACTCGAACTCTCACCTTCTAAAAGAAAATTGCTTGAAAATAAGGGAATAATTCCTATAGATTTATCTCCCATGTTTCCGAAATTTAAATTTCCAGAAGATACTCGTTACAAAGAATCAATAAAATGGTTTTTAGAAGAGTTACAGAGAGGTAAACCTCCGAATCCAATGGAATGGCCTGAAAATTCACAAGAAGATCATTATACGTATCCTCAAAATATCCAGGCAGATGATCTTAGAAAATTATGTGAGATATGGAGCAAAGAAAGAAAAGAATATCCTGGTTGGGTTATTGCTCCAAAAATGAATAGAGATATCATTTGGGACCACACAAAGTATTGGATTGACACTGTTTCTAGTTATATTAAGACACTTACAGATATAGAAAAGCTTCTTTTACTGTATGAACTAAATTGGAGGTTAGAAATTACCTTAACGCCGCTTTTTAGTAACTGGACTGAAATAATCAGTCAGACAGTTGAAAAGTTCAATCCTTTTCCTTCTTACATTGAGATTCCAAGTGCTTCAATAGAAGCAGATCAAATAGAATACAAGAGCCTTAATTGGGAGCGAATTAGAGTATGTTGGTTAGAACTGGCTTTTGCTCTTGTTAGAGAATCTAGAGAAAATCATAATGAAGAGCAATTCTTGCTATGGATTAATCGTTTGGAATGCTTACTAAGTATGCAAAAAGATTGGAGAGCAAGATTATCTTACGAAAAATGCTTATTCTTCTTATTTAAGTTAAACCAAGAAGAAGTAAGAAAGTGCCTTGAAAATTGGCCTCAAATAGATGACTTGCCTTTATGGGAAGCAAAAAGAGCTTCAATACTTGCTGAACTTGGAGACTTAGATGAGGCTGAAAAAATAGCAGAAAGGGCTCTCCAAAAAGTACGTGCTCAAATCAAACCCTATGAGATAGATTGTTTCACACTATCTCGAGAAGGTTGGATAATGTTTTTTTTGAGGCAGATAAAATATGGCCAAATAATAAAGAAAAACACTGGCACAGAGGATTTTGTGAGAGAATATAGGGACAGATGGGATAAACTAAATATATATAGATGCAATCCTGATCCTTATCTCGAATCATTAAGGTTAAACGTAGAAAAAATTCAATCACCATTGTTTGAAAGGGAAAGTATAGATCCAAGTGAACGCATTTCTGCTGTCCTTCCTGCATTCTCATTTCTTAGGATGTTTGAAGAAATAGGTTTACCGGTTAGATGTGGTCCTATTGCTATGTATCCTGATCCTGTGAATAATTCCTCAATTTTAATTTCACCGTATGCACCTCTTTGGGCTTTGAGTTTTATGGTAAGAACAGGAATAGATGAAGGTATAAAAAAACAGTTTAATGAAGTTAAATTAGGCCTTCTTACTCCTGAAGAAGTGGATCTTTTGTATAAGTTATTTACTAACTCTTTAAATCAGGCTGTAAAATATTTAGAATTAAATCCCCTGGAGTGTCACGGAAATAGTCACTCAGTAAATCAAATAGAACTTGCTTCAGAGATGTTGTCACGTCTTTGCATTCGTTTATCTACTGACCAGTTGGATGAATTGTTCAGATTAGCAGTTGATATATATAAGATGCAACTCTTTAGTAAATACCCCTTCTTGTATGACTGTATAAAATATATTTTTGAGAAGCTTCTTCTCAATATGCCCCAATCCGAAATACTACAAAGAGTACCAGATCTTCTTTCTTTACCTATTCCGACAGAAAATTTTGAAGTTAAAGCTCAAGATTGGCCTGAGCCACTTATTTACGTTGAATGGGCTCAAAATACTATCTTGGACTCAAATTTTGATAGATCTCTTTGGACTAAACCTATTAGTAATCTAATCAGTATTGTCAAAAATGGAAGTCCAGAAGCAAGAAATATAGCAGTACTAAGATTAGCAAGGATCTATGAGATTAATGGATTAAACAGTAAAGAATCTGAACTATGGGGTGAAGCTCTTTGGGAAAGAATAGATACAGAAAAAGGTATTCCAGGTGAAACTCAATTATTTGACTCACTATATCTTCTTCTGCCAGAAACCGAAGAAGGAATTGCAAAGAAAAATTTCCATAAATATCTTACTTCAAAAGATTTCCATAGAGTGATACAAAAATCTCAAACTCCTGATGGAAAAGTGAATAAGAGATTCATGGGTCGAAGTACAGAAATAAAAGAGTGGCTTAAAGGAACTAAATCTCAGTTTCCCTGGAATGAAAAGAAAAACAAAAAACTTGAGGATTGGACACTTGAAGAAATGATATCCTTATTAGATAAAGCAATATCATTGTGGAATGAGGAGAAACATGAACTACATGAAGATACACCTTATTTCCTTCACTTTTTTTCTGATACAGTGAGAGAACAGTTTAAAGACATGGTTCAGTTGATCTCGCAAATTATACTTCCAAGATTAGGACCAGCTTCTGGAGATGTAAAAGCTCGTGTAAAAAACCTGTTATCCGAAATGGAACAGTTTAATATTTGTGTACTAAGTGCCTTACCGATGACTTTATTTATTGAACCTGAAAATTACGATGAAGTTTCACAAAAAACTAGACTTGGTCTTAACTCAGCTAAGAACGAAGAGGTCCGTGAGGCAGCTCGCGGTCTATTTAACTGGATTATCTTAGGAAACATAGGAAAAATAAAGTCCCCTCCAAATGACTTGTTGGATGAATTAATTAATAGAGCTATTATGAGAAGACAACCTGGACTTGGATCGATTATTGACTGTATTTCTGGCATTGTCAAGAGACTCCCTGGACTTATTAATGAAAAACAAATTGAATCTTTAATAATCGCTCTACAATATCTTATAAAAGACACCGAGCTACCTGACAAAAAGGAGCTATACAAAACAAGAGACTCTTTAATTTCAGTTGATAAACTTCCAACATACAGAAAATTATGTGCAGAATTATCGTTTTGGATTTTTCAAAAACTTAAAAATGAAGATAAAGAGATTCCTCCAATTATCATAGATTGGAGAGAAGCTTGTTTGAAAGATCCATTTCCTCAAGTAAGAAAGGTTTGGTTACAACAAACTGAGAAAGAAGTTACTCATTAAAGACTTCAGAATCCATGCTGCTTTCCTGTCATCTCTTCAATCTCAATCTTAATTACACACAGCCTGTTAACTTTCCATTCTTCAAACTCAAAAGGCCCTTTTTTTCCGTAGTGCTCGGAAAGGACAGTAAGCCCTTCTACTTTTTCATCATAATCCTCAACAAACCGAGCCTGTCCGTTACCTACAACACTTCGGTAGCGGACGTTGTATTTACATATATCTTCGGCAGTGACGACTTCAGCCTCGACATCGGCTTCGAAAGCGACTCTGGAGTTCCTGTTCAGAATATCGATTTTCTTGCCTTTGCAGGAACTGTGAAGATAAATTTTGTTATCTTTGTATCCGAAAGCCATTGGGATAATGTAGGGCTTGTCTGAGTCCGAGAGAGCGAGACGAAGGAACTTTGCCTTTGAGATAATCTCTTCTATCTGCTGCTGATCCTGGATTAAGTCTTTACTTACCATTTTTTCACCTTAAAGAAACTCATTTGCTATAAAAACGCCATAAAAACCTGTAATGAATATTTACTCTTGTAATAAAAGTCATTTCCTGTCTGAATTTATATACCAACCAGTTATTTTGCACCCAAATAGTATAGTTTCACTCGGAACTATTATATACCTCACAAGCCTATAGAGATCGGGTCAGTTCCATTTGCAACGATTTTCAGAATGGTTTTTATTAAAAAACAAGCCGTTCAGATCATAAAATATGAAGGATAAGTTATGGAAAATTCACGAGAAACAAACTTAAGAGAAACAAACTTAAGAGAAACAGACCCAAGAGAAATATTAGGCCCTATTGCCTACATCTACAGGACCCATCTGGCGTACATGGTAAAGGAACTTGAAGCTTACAGGGTCGGAAGCGGACAGTTTGAGTTTTTACTATTATTATACTATAAAGACGGAGTCTCCCAGGAAACTCTTGCAAAGGAACTGAAAGTTAGCAAAGCAACAAGTGCCAGAGCAATTCAGAGTCTGGAAGAAGAAGGTTATGTTTACAGGGAGAGAGACGAAACTGACCTTCGAGCTTACAGGGTTTACCTGACTGATAAAGGAAAGGAAATGAGAGATATAATCTTTAAGAAGTTGACTGCTTTTACAGATATTCTCTTTTCGGGTTTTACCTTTGAAGAAAAAGAAATTTTCAGGCTTCTAATTCATAAAGCTGCGATTAAACTTTTTGAGCCTGGGGTTGAGCCTCCATCGGATAGGTCAGATGATTGAGGTGAAAAGCGACAGAGGTAAAAACGATGGAGATTAAAACATGGATGAAAAAAGTGCGTTTCTTGGTACGGATAACATAAGGAAGCTCCTGTTTAAGCTTTCGACTCCTATTGTCATCGGAATGCTGGTTCAGGCCATTTATAACGTAGTAGATACCTTTTTCGTGGGAATGGTCTACGGAGCAGATGACGTTCAGGCCATAGGCGGACTTTCAATAGCTTTTCCGATCCAGATGATGGTGATGGCTTTTGGAATTATGCTCGGAACAGGAGGTTCTTCCATAA
The DNA here is from genome assembly GCF_002287235.1 of Methanosarcina spelaei. Lineage (GTDB taxonomy): Archaea > Halobacteriota > Methanosarcinia > Methanosarcinales > Methanosarcinaceae > Methanosarcina > Methanosarcina spelaei. The sequence goes on along the minus strand of NZ_LMVP01000534.1, from coordinate 1,663 downwards.
TTTCACGTGCCCTTGGAGCTCGAGAAAATGAAAAAGCCGAAAGAGTTCTTGGAAATGTTTTTTCCCTAAGTTTGATATTAAGCGTACTTATAGCCATTCCCTGCCTTTTGTATCTTAGTCCGATCTTGAAGGTTTTCGGAGCAACTGCTGGAGTCCTGCCCTATGCCATAGATTACCTTAAATATATAATACTGGGAGGGACTGTCTTTGTCTTTGGGATAGCTGTCCAAAACATTGTCCGATCTGAAGGAAATGCTCGCCTTGCAATGAATGCCATGCTTGTAGGAGGCGGCCTCAATATCTTCCTTGACCCGTTTTTTATGTTTGGTTTCGGAATGGGTGTAAAAGGGGCTGCAATTGCAACTGTAATATCACAGGCCATAGCTTCGGTCTGGCTCCTGCTGTACTACCTCAAAGGAAAAGGAGCTGTTCGTTTCAGGTCAGAAACTTTGAAACCGGATTTGGAAATTGTTAAGGAAATTGTGACCATAGGCATTGGGTCTTTTGTAATGCAGTGCTCGAGCAGTTTCATGATGATTTTCGTGTTTAATGCACTTGCAACTTATGGAGGAGATGGCGCAATTGCCGTTTTTGGTGTAATAATAAAGGTTAACTCTTTCATTTTCATGTCCCTTCTAGGTATGGGCTTTGGTCTGCAGCCGATTGTCGGGTTTAATTACGGAGCAAAAAAATATGGAAGAATAGCAGAGGCTGTGAAATTATCACTTGCAGCGACAACGGCTATTGGAACACTTGGCCTGCTGATCATTTTACTCTTCAAAGAACAAATTCTCGGATTATTCAGTGCAGATCCGCAGTATCTGGAGATTGGAAAAAGTGCTATAACGATAATGCTTCTGGGGATGCCTCTGGTAGGCATGAATGTTATCACATCAATCCTGTTCCAGGCCTTAGGAAAAGCCAGGCCAGCCTTTCTTCTTTCAATTAGTCGGCAGCTTCTTTTCCTTATCCCTCTTGTTACCTTCCTCCCAGGGTTCTATCAACTCAATGGAGTTTGGGTGGCTTTTCCGGTATCGGACTTTCTGGCGTTTCTGCTTTCCGGATTCCTGCTTTTCAGGGTTTATAAAGTTTTCAAAGAATATAAAGAGTCTTCAAAAACAGCCACAGGATCTGAAACTGCAGATCAAATATCTTCCATCTAACATCTCATAAAAGATGTTCAGACCATACCACAAGACTGTTAACGAAAGCAATATAATATGCACAAAAATAGAATTGGATTTATGTTCATTAAAAAAGCTTAGCTCAGACACGACTGAGCTTTTAGAGGGTGAGTATGACACTTAGTGAAATACTAGATTCTTTTAAAACAAAACTTAACCCCTCGAAATTTATAGACTCACTCGAAAAAAAAGCGAGTTTCTATGATGAATCTCAAAATGATTCCGAGGGAAATTCTTTGGAGGAGAATCTGAAAAATAACCCATATCTTAATTCTGGAAATAATTCTGGAAATAATTCTGGAAATAATTCTGGAAATAATTCTGGAAATAATTCTGGAAATAATTCTGGAAATAATTCTGGAAATAATTCTGGAAATAATTCTGCTGAAAGCTCTAATGGTATAAGGATATCAAAAAATAAAGACGAGCCTCTTATCAAACTGACCGATGTCTGGAAAATCTATCAGATGGGGGAGGTC
>NZ_LMVP01000533.1 GCF_002287235.1 Methanosarcina spelaei | reverse complement strand
GCAGCAGTTCAAAGAATGCTCTATTACCTAATCAGGATTATCAACCATTTTAAGAGTTGTTCCTGGATGACCTTCTTGACCTCCAGGGTTCTTTTCGCTCTTTTTACGGAGACTCTTGGGATTAGGTTTTCCTTTGACAAAAAAATCAGTAGAAGGAGGTTTACTGCTGTTTCTGCTATTTTGATTTAAGCGAGATTCTAAAACTTGCAATTTTTCACTAAGCTGTTTTATTTGAGATTCAAGACTCTCAATGTAAGTTGCAATAACTTCAGGGTTTGAAGTACACAGAGCAAGAATCTCTTCACGTTTCATCAAAGATAGAAATAACTCATTGTAAATCCAATTTTTCCTCGAAAAGAGGAAAAATTGTGTAGCCCTAAAAAGGCTACCTGAATAGTAACAAATAAATTAGACAAAATATAGACTCGGAAAATTTAAAAATTTAATTAATGGATAAACTAGATAAGATGAACTCTAAAGCAAGTTCAGATGAATATAGACAAAAGGGAGTAGGCTAAGTAAAACCGAGAGCAGACTCAAGTAGAATAAATTTAAAAATTTCACATTTAAAGGAAAAAGTAACCAAAAGATAGAATTATTGAAGAAATTAAAGACACAAAAGATTTACGCCGCTTGCAGGGCTCGAACCTACGACATTCTGGTTAACAGCCAGACACTCTACCAACTGAGTTAAAGCGGCTTTCGGATAGGAGAACTGTTATAACTTGCCCTCGAATCTTCTTATACAAGAGTTTCTTTGGATATAAAGTTTATGGGTCTGACCGAACTATTTCGCAAAAGTATATAAGGTAATTAGTCCTATACTTCATTACAAAGTGATGACTCATAACGTGGATGACGTATACTCTCATAATCATGCGTATATGATTTGGAATGTCTCGTGCCAAACTTTTTGAGATTACCAAGATGCTTAGTAATATATTCAACACTGAATTCATTGAAAATAAGCTCTTGGACTTCTTTTGTTGAGCAGTCATCGCGCCCATGAAACAATATTTTTAGTTTATCTTTTTTTCATCATAGAGATTAAAAGCACATCCACCTGCAAACCTTGGTTTTAAACCCTCATAACCATTTTTATTCCATCGCTCTTGACATTGATATGCTATAGGTTTTGAAAATATGCCATAGGTTTTGAAAATATGCTATAGATTTTGAAATTTCCGCAAAATTAGCTGCTTCTTCAACTGTAACATCTTCATACCGATATTTAACAAAATATAGGCGTTGAAGAACTCTTGTATCTTTCTCTAATGACTTAATTCTTTTAAGCAATTCTTCGGAAGAAAGATGATGCTCTATTAGAATTTGCTCGGTTTTAACCATGAAGTATAGTTATCCGTGAAGTATAGTTATCCGTGAAGTATAGTTATCCGTGAAGTGTTATGTTTCATTCACCTTTCATCTTTTTATCTAAGGCATTCATATTCTTCGAGTAATGATTTTGTGTAGTTATGGCAAGGATGACTGAACACCTGATCAACAGTTCCGGATTCTACTATTTTCCCCATAAACATTACGATGACCCGATCACACATAACCCGGACTACATCCAGGTCATGCGAAATAAATAACATTGCAAAGCCCTGTTCTCTTTGCATTGACCTTAATAGAGTTAAAACTTGAGCTTGAACGGATACATCAAGCATGGATGTAGGTTCATCAGCAACTAACAACTCGGGCTTTAAAGCTAATACCCTGGACAACGCTACTCTCTGTATCTGACCGCCGCTAAGCTCCCATGAGTATCTGTTCAAATGTTCCTGCTGTAACCCTACCATGCTAATCAATTGATAAATCAGTGCTTTTTCATCTTCACTTTTCCTGGATGCTAATTTGTTAATTCGGAGCACTTCGGCGATACAATCGTATATTTTCATGTGAGGATTAATCGACGATTCCGGGTTCTGAAAAATGATTTGAACCTTTCGTCTGTAGCTCTTCAGTTTCTCTCCCCTGATACTTGAAACATCTTCACCATTAAGGTACATACTCCCCGAACTGATTTTCAACAGTTTGAGAACCATCTTGGCAAGGCTCGTCTTACCACAGCCGCTTTCACCGATTATTCCAACCGTTTCGCCTCTGTCAACAGAAAAAGTCACATCGTCAACAGCCTTCAAAGATGCTTTATTTATGACACCGGAATTGTAAACCTTTGAAAGATTTCGGACTTCAAACATATTTTAGGCACCTCACTCTATGTGCTTCATTTAGAGTAAGAAGGTCGGGATGCTGATCTTGGCAGATACCAGCTGCATATGAACAGCGGTCAAAAAATCTACAATTAGAAGGCAAATCAATTAAACTGCATACTGTACCATTTAGAACATTTAGTCCTTTACATGGCTGCGACTTTATTAAAGCCATTAAATACGGATGTTTTGGGTCATTAAACAGTGCCTCCATATCTCCCGTTTCAACAATTTCACCGGCATACATCACAGCGATTGTATCACAAATAGCCGACGCGAACTTCAGATCATGTGTGATGATTAACACAGCGCAACCTGTTGTTTCAGTAAACTTCCTGATCGTCGCAATAACCTGCCTACGCTTAATAGCATCCAAGCCCTTCGTCGGTTCGTCAGCGATCAATAAAGAGGGATAACCGCTCATCCCCATTGCTGCAAGGACTCGCTGTTTCATACCACCACTCAGCTCATTGGGATATTTGTGCATAATGGACTTTGGTTCTGAAAAACCGAGTATATTGAGTAAGTCTATCGACGTTTCGCGACATTCTTTTTTTGATAATGCCTGATTTATTCTAACTGATTCCATGATCTGCGTTCCGTTTTTCATCAGGGGGTTCAGCGCTTCAGCCGGGTTCTGGCAAATAAATGCGATCTTGTGACCTCTGACAGCTCTCAGTTCCTTAACAGACATTTTAAGGATATCTTTACCTTCGAATAATATCTTACCAGTAATACAGGCGTTCTTCGGGAGAAGTTTCAGGACAGACTGTCCTAGAACCGATTTACCGCAGCCGGTCTCACCGATCAGACCAATGATTTGCCTGCGATGTATATCCATGTTGACGTTACATACAGCATTGACGCAGCCGTTTCTACTGTCAAAATGTGTACATAAATTTTTAATTTCAAGCAGCTTTTCCATACTTATACTTCCCTAAATGTGGAGATAATCTTTCTTGGGATTCAGCCATTCCTGCAGCTCGTCTCCGAGTGCGTTGAAAAGCCATACGTATAAGCAAAGCAGCAATCCTGGAGCCAGGATCATCCAGGGAGCACGTGTTATATAGGTTAATCCATCCTTGATCATCAGACCGATTTCCGCGGTCGGTGGCTGTACGCCAAAACCCAAAAAACCAAGTCCTGATATTGCCAGGACAGTATGCCCGATCATAAGAGTAAAAAGAGGAATGAGCGGCCGCAGAACATTTGGAAGGATATGCCTGAAGAGCACATAACCGCTTGATGCGCCAATAGCTCGTGCACCCTGTATATAATCCAGTTCCTTGAGGCTGACAACCTCGCTGCGGATCAGGCGGGCATATGTCACCCAACCGGTACACGATAACGCGATAATAAGGGTATGTATTCCCGGCCCAAGCATGGCGATCAAGCATAACGACGCAATCAAGCTTGGAAATGACATCACAACATCTTGAATCATGATATATACCTTATCGATAACGCCACCGTAATAACCAGAAATTGTACCGAAAATCGCGCCCATAAATAAGCAAGTGATCTGAATGACAAGCGCTAGCGCCAGAGAAAGCCTCAAGCCGATAAACGAGCGTCCAAACAAATCGCGGCCAAGATTGTCGCTACCGAACAAATGCGCAGAATTTGGTGCTTGAAGCGCATTTTTCATATCAAGATCATAACTAGCCGAGAACAGATACGGTGAGATAATGACAAATAGAAGCAAAATAGCGGTTAATACTGTAAGGGCAATAATGATATGTTTATTATTTTTCATTCATTGCCATCCTAACTCTGGGATCGATCAGAGTATATGTAAGATCCACCAAGAAGTTTATTAGCATAATGAATAAAGCGAATATAAAAACAAACCCCAGTATAACCGGAAAATCCTTCACCATTATTGCCATGATTAAGTAGTTTCCCAAGCCGGGCAGCCCGTATATATTCTCGATAATGACACTTCCGCCCAGCAAGCTCGTCATGTTAGTACCACATAAGGTGATGATAGGAAGTGCGATGTTTATCAGGACATGCCTGATCATAATAGAACTCTCGCTTAAGCCTTTTGCTCTTGCAGTAACAACATATGCGCTCGAAAGGTTATCCATGAGGCATGATTTTGTCATTCTGATAATGGTACTTGAATAGCTCAACCCAAGAACCGTTACAGGCAGGATAAGGCTCGAAAATCCATTAAATCCGAATGAGGGCAGTAGATGGAATTGAATTGAGAAAATCCAGAGGAGTAAGAGCGCCATCCAAAAGCTTGGTACGGACATATTGAACACAACAAAAAAACGAATGATTTTATCTAGAATTTTATTATGATATAGAGTTGACAGAATGCCTAAGGCTAATCCTACGACAAGCGCGAGAAGCGTAGAAAGTAACATCAGCGATATCGTACATCCTGCTCTAGCCGTAAACTCATGCAGGACTGGTAATCCGGTTTTAAATGATATCCCGAAATCGCCTTTCAGAATCCCGGCCAACCAATCTCCAAACTGTTCAAAAAAATCTCCGTTAGTACCCAGCTTTTCCGCATACATCTCAACTGTTTTCTGGTTCAAGCCTCCTGTTGGATCTTTATATCGCAATAGTTTCTCTGCAGGGTTACCCGGAGAGTAGAACATCACGCTAAAACACAATAACGCGACAAGCAAAGCTGTGACAAGTGTTGTACAGAGTTTTTTTATAATCGCCTGAACTCTCATATTTGATCTGCAATTTGAGACTTAAAGCATGTTCAGGCCTTAAGTAAACCTTAAGGCCTGAATATGCTTTCTGTTTACTTTGATCCCGTAATCTTCATGCCGGACAAATCAATGACACATTCATTTGGGTTAAAAATAAACCCTGTCACATCCTTCGAGTGGATAAACACCCTTGGTGTTGTATACAATCCGGTTCCAGGATAAAACGCGTACTCTTCTGCCCACACCTTGTCAAATGTGTTCCACAGATCGTCTTTTGAGCTCTTCGATAAGACTTCATCTAAATACGTTGAGAAGTTGCCGCTAACGCCAAAACCGATTCCAAAATCATCATAGGTGTTGACTGCGCCTCTCCAGGACATGTATGTTTGAGGTGTTGTAAGCCACGGATGTGTGTATGCAATATCAAAATCGCCATTTTTTTCTTTTTCTGCTCTGGCTGAATCATCCAGTGCCTCAAGTTTTGTATCTATGCCAATCTTCTTCAGGCAGTCTTGAACAAATACAGCGGTCGCTCTTGCGGTTTCATCGCTCTCAACTACGAACCTTAAAACAACAGGCTGTCCATCCTTTTCTACAATGCCGTCGCCGTTTGTGTCCGCATATCCGCCTGCTGTCAGCGCAGCCTTTGCTGCATCCAAGTCGTAAGTATATTCCTTTTCATTTCTCGGCGAAAAGTCATATTTTCTTCTCATGAAATCGCCGCTTTCAGCTCCCAAACCGGATACTACCGTATCGACAAGAGTCTTGCGGTCAATTGCATATGTAACGGCTTTTCTGAGGTTTATATCCGTCATAGGCCCTTTAGCATAGTTATAAACATATGTTGCAATCAAGCCACTATCAGGATTTAAGTCAACAACATACTTATCATCCTTCTTCAGCTCTGCAACAGCTGCGTAGGAAAGTGCGCAATAATGCTCAGCAACGCCGACGACATCAACCTGACCGCTTTGAAGCGCCATGATTCGCGAATTTTCATCAGGAATAACAACCCACTTGACGCCGTCGATCGAAGGTATTTTGTTCTTGTTCCAGTAATCTTTGTTTGTTTTAAGTGTCGCGCTTTGATCAGTCTGATAATCATCGAGAATGAATGGTCCTGTTCCTACCCATTTAACAACGTTGCCCTTATCATCAAGAGAACCTGGAAGCGAGACATAAATTCTGGTCATCTCCGTCGGAAAGTTGCCATAGCTCTTGGTAAATTTTACGTCCAGGGTAGTGTCGTTAACAACGTCCATTGATTTCAGCGAATACATAAAGCTGCCATCACAATACGGAGCCCAGGCCTGCAGTGAATATTTGACAATATCGGCAGTTAAGGGTGTGCCGTCGGTGAATTTGACATTCTGGCGAACTTTAAGTGTGTACTCTGTCAGATCCGCGTTCGTCGTCCACGACTCAATAATACCAGGTTCAACGCCCATGCTCTCTGACCGTTGTGTCATCAAATCAAACACCATTGACTGGCCTTCTTTGCCAGAGCCTTGCTTAAAGTCGGAAAGCGCGCCGATAACAAGCGTATTTTTACCCGACGCTACGCCACCGGATGTATTCGTGTTTTCTTGGGTACTTGTCTTGCTGACGCAGCCTGCCATCAGAGTGATAAACATAACTGCCAAAAGGACAAACGCTGCGATTTTCTTAAATCTCATTCTATTTCCCTCCGTTTGTGCTATATTATAAATGAAAATTTATCTACACCATTTTTGCATATTGGGTGCGGATAAGCCTCGAGTACGTGCTGTCACGTAAAATCATCTCTTCATGCCTGCCGGTTTGCGCAACTGTTCCGTTTTCAAGCACAACTATTTTATCCGCAGCCATAATCGTCGAAAGTCTATGAGCGATAACAAGTGTAATCCTGTTCTTGCTGAGTTCTTGTAAAGCTTCTCTGAGTTCTCCCTCATTTTTTGTATCCAGGTTCGAAACCGCTTCATCCATCAGCAAGATTGGCGCGTTTTTCAGCAAGGCTCTCGCAATTGCGATACGCTGTCTCTGACCCCCGGACAGCTGCACGCCGCGTTCACCAACCTCCGTATCGTAACCGTTCGGAAGGCTTATGATAAAATCATGTATTCTGGCTTTTCTCGCCGCTTCATAGATTTCCGTATCTGTAGCGTTTTGTTTGCCCAACAGAAGGTTATCCTTGATAGAGCAGTTAAAAAGATAGACGTCCTGCGGCACGATGGATACAATGTTCCTTAAATCCACCTGCTTTAGATCACGTACATCCTGACCGCCAACACGTATGCAGCCTTCCGTGACATCCCAGAATCGGAGCAGCAGGTTCGCGCAGGTGGACTTTCCAGATCCGGAATGACCGACAAGCGCTACAGTCTCTCCGGGACTCACCCGAAAAGAAACATCCTTTAACACAAGCGGCAATTCTTCTTTATATCGAAAACTGACATGGTCGAATTCAACGCTGAGCTTGTTCTGCAACGGTTTGCTTACCTCTACCATGTCTTTTACTGTTTCCGGCATCTCGAGAACAGTAAAAACACGGTCGGTTGATGACTGCATAATACCAAAACTTCTTGCCATCGTACCGATGGCGACGACTGGCGTAAACACATATATGGACAGAATGATTGATACTGCATACCATTGTCGATCCATCATCCCGTTCTTTATCAGGTATACCGAGATGATTGTGACACTCAGCAATCCGGCGGACATGAAGAAATTAAGAAGTCCTGTTTCAATTCCCTGTCTGCTTCCATATTTACGTTGTACTGCCGACAGACACTTATTCGCGTTTCTGAGCTTTTTCAAGTACCAAGATTCATAACCGAAAGACAATATTTCCCGAATTCCCTGGATACCGTCAACTACTTCCGAATTGACTTCGGCAAGCCCTTCGCGTATTTTACGTCCATCTACTTCCGCTCGGTTTTGAAACCAGAACGGGACTGTGACGGTCAGGAAAAGCCACGGAATCAATACAAGCGCAAGATAGGGATGAATTAAGACTGCAATAACGGCAAGAACAATGACCGGAACGATCACGGCAATAAAAGCTGCTCCATATGTATGGGCATAAAACCATTCCAAGGTTTCAACATCAGACATCAGCGTTGATGAAAGGTCGCCCGTCCGTTTATTCATTAAATAACTTGGTGCAATTTTTTCAATAGCCCTGTACAGCTTTACTCGTAAATGAGCCAATATCCCATAGGCAGCTTTATGGGCATACCACATTTCCGCATAACTCATGACAGCTCGCAGAACAACTAAGGCGATGAGCACCCAAATCCCGATCAAAATTGCATGGGGTGCAGCCCCTAATATCGCCAGGCTGACCAAATAAGCACCGTAAGCCGAACACGCGATTGCAGCGCCTTGATTCATAATTCCGGTGATGATTCCGAGAATTATGGAGCTTATGACGGGTTTCAGATGCGGCAGAAGCTTAATAAATATTTTCATCTGATTTTCACTCCATTTTTTCTCCAGCATTTTGAGCCTTCATGAGTTCCATAAAAGCTCCATCCCTGGATATCAGCTCTTGCGCTGTCCCGTGTTCGCAAATATGCTCATTCCCCATCACATATATTTCATTAGCGTCTATTATTGTTGAAAGTCGGTGGGCAATTACCAAAGTGGTTTTATTTCTCGAAAGCCGATCAAGACTTTCCTGTATTGCACTTTCATTCGAAGCGTCTACATTCGATGTTGCTTCATCAAGCACAAGTATCGGTGCATCCTTGAGCATCGCCCTGGCTATCGAAATTCTTTGCCGTTCGCCTCCCGACAGCCTGATGCCTCTTTCTCCGATGATCGTTTGATATCCTTGTGGTAGCGCGGATATAAAGCCATGAGCTTTTGAATTACGGCAGCAAGCTTCTATCTCATCAAAGGAGGCCTCCGGTTTTGCGACGCGAATATTATCCTCAACAGTTCCGTAAAATAGATAGGTGTCCTGAAACACGGCGGCGATTTGACGACGAAGATCCTGTATTGAATATTTACCAATCTCTTTTTTGCTGATTTTGATACTGCCCGTCTGCGGGTCGAAAAACCTGAGCAGTAAATTGACAACAGTAGATTTACCGGTACCGGACTGACCGACGAGTGCGATTTTCGCTCCTGACGGAATTGACAGGTTGAGATTTTTGAGTGCCGGTCTCGTTCCGTCATTATAGGAGAATGTGACTGCATTAAAATCAATAGAAGGTCTTATTCCCTCAGGAATAACAAGCCTATCATTGCCTTTATCCAGAACAGTTATTGTTGTGTCAAGAAATTCAAACATTTTCTCAGCAGCCGAAAATCCCAAAAACGATTTGTGCCAATACGCATTTAAATCGTTAATTGGTCTGAAGCATTCGGTTGACAAAAACAGAATAACAGTCAGGCTTGACATCGCAAGCATACCCATACTTAAGTGGAAAGCGCCGATTCCGACTGACAATGCCGTTCCGATCGCAGTCGCGAAGCCGACAAATGCGGAGCTTATCAGCGACACATTGAGTTTTTTCATCGTGTGATTATACAATTCGTTGGCATCTCGTTCGAGCTCGTTGCCTTTTGCATCACTCGCATTGAACGCTTTGAGTGTTGTCATTCCTTGCATCGCATCCACAAACTGCGAATTGAGGTTCCCGTAGGATTCCCAATGGCCGTGGCCGATTTTGTTCATCAGTTTGTCCCAGAACATCGGGCAGAGTACTGATATAAGAATTGATACGAAAACAATCACACCCACCAGTGGGTCCAGGCTTGCCATATAAGGAAGAATGCATACAAGACCGACGGCAGTGACCAACACCTGAGGGATATAGTCAACTAGAAACACTTCCAAAGCTTCAACGCCATCAATGAATATCGACTGAAGCTTTCCTGTGCGGCCGTCCTCCATATATGCCGGACCTAAATGAAAGAAATGCTCAAAAAGGTTAATTCTCAAAGCCTCTTTAACTCTCTCAGCCGCATATTTCCCAAATATTTCTCTTATCCATAACAAATTAGCTCTCAGCAAGACCATAAGTGCAATTCCGAGAATTATCGGAATGAAGAGACGCCAATTTAACTCAGCAAAAGCATAACTCACGCCTTTCGCCGATAAAAAGGCTTGAACAATATATGTCCCTGTTATTAGCACGCCTATCAGTGCTTTTGCAAGAAGCGAACCTCTCGCACCTTTTGTAACGCTCAGTAATCGTAGAATCACTTGAAACCTTTCCAACGGACTAATTCAGTAGATAATGGCCTGCGATGAAACTTATCTAGTATGAAATTTACTTATTTTGGTAACACCTTTACCATACAAAAAATTACTATAAATAGTTATCCATTTGTATTCGGTTAAGATATGATATATAAGGTGTTATTTTCATTGCTTTTTCTGTTAACCTCTAAATGTAAATCAAGATGGATAGACGATTGCAGTAGTCATTTTAAAGTTAACAGATTCCTTAACCGAATACAGATGAATAGTTACCGAATCATCATCCTGTTTCCTGTTTGAGGGCATCAAATTAGCTCAGTACTTCACCAACTTGTAGCAGTGATTATACAATCAGATTTCTAAAATGATAAAAGAGCTATATTCCAGTCAGCAAAGATTCCATTTATTATTCCTGTTAAAGTTCAAGGAAAACAGATGAAGAACCTACTAGAAGTATAGAAGTCCTGTTGTCTTGAGTATACTATGTCCTTACACGGAAAAGATCCACTAAGTCTCGATATTGTAGTCTGCGTGAATTATTTGAAAGGTAAAAAAGGTGAAAATGGTTAGAGATTCATGTTTTTTCAGTTAGTGGTTCTACAGATCCGAAAAAAGTCTCAAAAATGTATGAACGCAGGTTTTCAATTGAATCTTCTTATTGAATACGTAATTCATCAAAACCAAGGACTTTCTCAAAAAAACAACAAGTGCGCTACCTTTACACAATAATCTCGTTTTTAATCCAAAGTTACTGGGTATCGTTACAGTGAGATACTTTATAAAAAGACAAAGGAGTCCAGAAAGCATTTAACGTAGTCTGATTTGGAAGACACAGTACAATATTTAAGTTGAATTGAGAACACAGTTTTTCTTTCATTCCTCAGATTTTCAAATACGTTTTGATTTAGAATTGTTCAAAATCGTTTATATTAGTCCGGGTAGCGGTGTGAAAATAATTTGCTTGAATCTGAGCTTTAAATTGAAAAAATGTCTTAGAAATCTCTATAAAATTGTTTATAGTTTCTGGAGTGGTATATATAAAAATATAATTATATGGTGGTGGCTACGTGCACATTTTACTGACAGGAGCGATTCACAGGAAAAAATATATTATAAAAGAAAACGCAGAAAATCAATAACGTTTTAGGACTACGTAAACTTTTTTATGGGCCTGACCGGATTTGAACCGGTGACCGCTCGGTTATGAGCCGAGCGCTCTAACCTGACTGAGCTACAGGCCCTTATTGATTTTTATCATACTATTAGTAGCTAATAGTATGGAGATATTGATAAAGTTTTTGCATATGTTTCGTCTATTCTGGGAAGAATAGTATAAGAAATAAGAAATGCAAAAATTTTACGCCGCTTGCAGGGCTCGAACCTACGACATTCTGGTTAACAGCCAGACACTCTACCAACTGAGTTAAAGCGGCTTACACAATCGGATGTGCACGTTTTGCTCATCCCGTCGCGAACACTCCTAAAGCGATAATGTTATTTATATATTTCGCTTTGAACGGTTTCCACACCCATTTATGCGCTGAAAATCTGATGATAAAGGTATTAGCTGACACAGAATAGTATCAAGATAGTCAAAACTATGATCTCTCAGTCAGTTTATGTGGATTGTTTTTACTACTTTGATTTATATTTTTCACTTATTCATTTTATCTTTTGAAAAATATAAGGAAATTTATAGCTTAATAATTTTGGATTTGATTAACAATATAGTCCAATAGTCCACTTTGAAAATAAATAGATAAAAGTAAGATTAATATGTTTTTATCATTCGGAAGTCAGTCTGATCGGAACTACTGATTTTGAGCTAAAACTTATATCCTATCAGGAATAATATTTGGTAGCTTGTTGTAGTATTTTGCAGCGAGGTAGGATAGGTATGATTTTTAAGCAATACACTCATAGCTTAAAATGCCTTTTATCTGAGGTCCTGTCCGGGGGAATTAATGTATTGTCAATTAAAGGTCAAAAACGCTTTTAAAATGTAACTTCAAGATTAGGATCAGTAATTTTTCCGTACTGACTGATATACTTTCAGCCTCTTTGTGTACTGTCAGGATATCTTTTCAGTCTCTGGACTTTTGACCACCTGATCTTGCAGCTTAAAAATGGAAATCCAAGGGGGATTAGTTACGAAACGGCTAAAAATATGCCCAAAGTGCCATGCTAGACTTAAAGTGAGTTCGGATGGGAAGATGGAGTACTGCAGTGTTTGTAAGTACTGGACAAAAGTGGGTACTGCAAGGCTCGATTCTATCATGATTTACGGATGAGGGCCCTGCATGAAAAATGCAAGTGTTTCTATGTTTTGCAGTGTATGCCAGACAACGTTGAAACGTCAAGTCCTGGGTTCTAATGTCTTCTACTACTGCCGGGACTGTGGAAGTGTGAGTTCGGAAGTATATTTCTCAGGGGGGCAAACGTCTTCCACTCCCATAAACCGACATCTGTAGATCTGAGGTTTTCACCTTCAAAATTTATGAAAACGTCTGAACCGCTGCAATAGAAACCTGAGTTGAAAAAAAAAGTTTAGTAGTTTTTGAAAAGCTGGAAAAATTAGCTTCTTAAGAGCCTTAATATCTCTCAAGTTCTCTTTTCCAATTTTTAGTTATTTTTTAAATTTTCGTAAGTTTTAATGTAGGATTTAACAATTATTCGTTCATTTTATATTGATTATTGTTTCTGAACAGCTTAATATTATTTTGAAAAAAAATCACCAATCTTGCTTAATTGGAAATTCCATATGTTCTTCAGCACTTGTTGTTAGAATAAGTAACATAAAAAATAAAGAAGAAGTTGAGTTAAGAAGATTTTAAGGAGATTAATCCAGGTAAAACCAGTCCGAAAGCGGATTTTTCAATGCCCTGCTTTTAGCAGTTTGCAAACGTTTTCTACTTCGGACCTAAAATCGTCCTGAGAGATTCCGTAAAGGCCTGCAAGATACATTGCACCACCAGCTCCTGCGCCCTCCTTGATCGTACCTGTCTCATACCTATGAAGCCCTTTGAGTTCGGACTTTCCAAACCCAGGGTCTGCAATGTAGACTGCGGGTACACCGAGAATTCTGGTAAGTTCGATAAAGTTTGCGGATTTATCTTCCACAACATACCGGGTAGTGGCAATTGCCAGCTTTTCCGTATTGAGACCGAGGTGTTTTATCAGTGCATACACTGCTACCATCTGAGTCCCTCCAGCAAGCACAACACTAACATCAGTACCCTGGAAACCTGCAACAAGACCTACGACAGCAGGCATCATCGGGTCTCCCATGCAGGCAATAGCTTTCATGGGATCATCTTTCAGGCAGCCAAAGGTCAGGCCTGATGCTTTCAAGCCTTCTTCAATGACCTGTTTCTTCAGCTCGAGAGGATTTTCATCAGCACTGCTGCTGACATTTCCGTTGTATCCCAGCGCCATTAAAACCCCCATTGCAGTTGTTGTGCCACCTGGAATGCTTTCTCCGATAACTACATGGTCTACCTGGTTTCTGAGCCTCTTTGCCAGAAACTTTGCTCGCATGCAGATTTCCTGTACATCATAAACTGCAATTGATTCCCGGATATCTTCTCCGGGTTTTGCCTTGAGGTCGATGCAGGGAACTTCCGGAGTTACAATAAGACCGGAGTTAATGAAATGATATGGAGCGTCCGTAAGCTTCAACGCCGAACGTGTCATAATTGCAGGAGTAGGAGTATCATAAGGAGGAGTCATGGGGAGAACGGGTACACTAATAATATTTCCTGTTTCCATAAGTTCAGCATCTCCTGCAGGCGTATAGTCCGTAAGTTCAGCCGTTTTTCCTGCCGCTGAAAGCTTGGGAATATGTGCGGTTTTAGTATTGGAAAGCACGCATAAAAACATCGGTCTTTTAGGTTTTCTGGTTACTTCCGGTTCGATCCAGGCCATATAGTATCTCCTTTATGAATAGAATCAACTTACTTACAACTGTTGACCCGCAACCGTTGCGCCGGTTGATCACGCCGTCATGACGTTTTAGATTTAGCAGTAATTTTCGGTCAAGCCTTTTTTGAAAAGGCTTGTGATCACGCCTATAGGGCTTGAGTATAATTTTTTCAAATCCAAACGTTACTGGAGTTTTCGGTCAAGCCTTTTTTGAAAAGGCTTGCGGTCAAGCAGTTTTTTGAAAAGGCTTGCGAACAAGCAGTTTTTTGAAAAGGCTTGCGAACAAGCAGTTTTTAATAAGGGTTGATTCTTTCTGAAATCCAATGAGAATTCTTCAACTTACTATTTAATATTTATCCATAAGCAAATATAATTTAACATTGATCAAGTTAAGTTTACTTTATTTCTCGTTTATTTCGAACTCAGCAACTTGATTTTGACTAAGTTTTTATTAAAGATCAGTTGAGTAGGTTTTTATATATAACTAAATTTGGATAGTTTGGTTTCAGATTCATTCAGACTGGGTTCACTCAGACTGTATAATAACCTGCGCAGAATAAAAATAGAAAGATGAAAGCCGGAGCAGGTACAGAATATCGGCTTTCCATTTGTGTCAGAAAAACTTTATTTTTAATACGTTCTTGCCACGTAAACACGAGTTTCGGTTTCTTCCCCGCATATAGGGCACTTTTCTTTTCGGTCTCTTTTTTGCTCAAGAGGAATTCCAAGGATTCCTGCACCTATTACGTCTTCCATAGCAAGTCCGCATTCTCTCTTTCCGCACCAGGGAATTGTTGCAACACCCATCTGGATTTTTTCCTTTACTTCTTCAAGTTCGTCACAGTCAAACACGCGGTTTTCAAGTTCGGTTTTTGCTTTTTGGTACAGGCTTTCGTGAATTGCCTCAAACTTTGAACTCACACGAGTTTCAATGTCAGAGAGCGGAATCTGTTCTTTTTCTCCGGTATCTCTCCTGACAGCTACAGCGACATTGTTCTGAAGGTCTCTTGGTCCGATCTCAAGCCTGAGAGGAACACCTTTCATTTCCCACTTGTAGTACTTTGCTCCGGGACGAAGGTCACTCGCATCGATTTCGACTCTGATTCCGGCTTTAGTCAGACGTTCCTTGACATCCTTGCAGGCTGCAAGTACCTCTTCAGCACCTTTCTTGAAGATGATTGGAATAATTACAACCTGTACAGGCGCGATCTCAGGAGGTAAAACCAGTCCTTTATCGTCTCCATGTATGGAAATCGTAGCTGCGATCGACCTTTCGGAAATTCCGTAACAGGTCTGATAGGCATAACGCTGCTCTCCGTCAGGGGCTTCATATTTAATGTCAAATGTCTTTGCAAAATTATCCCCCAAATGGTGGACTGTACCAATCTGAAGGGTCTTTCCGTCAGGCATAATTGCATCAAGAGCATCGGTATAATCCGCACCCGGGAACTTATCCCAATCAGGTCTCCTTGAGCGAAGCACAGGGACTGCGAGCCTGCGGTATATTTCAGTATAGAGCCTGATAGCTTCCTTAACCTGAGCTTCGGCATCCTCCCAAGTAGCATGAACTGTGTGGGCTTCTTTAAAGGAAGTAATCTCTCTAAGCCTTATCAAGGGACGGGTATGTTTCGTTTCATAGCGGAAAGTATTGACTATCTGATAAATTTTGACAGGAAAATCCGCATGGGACCTGACCCACATTTTGTACATAGGATAAATGGCAGTTTCACTTGTTGGGCGAAGGGCCAGAGGAATATCAAGCGGGTCTCTTCCGCCATGGGTTACCCAGTATACCTCGTCTTCAAAGCCTTTAATATGCTCGGCTTCTTTCATGAACTCGTTTTCGGGGATAAGAAGAGGGAAAAGGGCTTCCTGGTGTCCACTATTGTCAAGAATTTCTCTTATAATGTTATATGTATTTCTCCGGATTGCAAAGCCGAAGGGATACCAGACATATAATCCTTTTACAGGATAGCGGACGTCCATTATTTCGGCCATCCACAGGAGTTCGTTATACCATTCGCTGAATTCCTCTTTTGGAGATAATGCTGCTTCTTTTTCGCTTTCTGCCATACCTTCACCGTATTATAGCAATCTGAAATAGTTAAATTCGTAAATTAAACTGAGTAAACTTTCAAACTAATTAAACAAATGTATAAATTAATGTGATTTTGATAGACACGACATGATTTTGATAGACGTGACATGATTTTGATAAACACGACACGATTTTGATAAACACGACACGATTTTGATAGACAAGGATGAAATCTATCTTTATATCTTCTATTATATCTTCTGTTAAATCAGAATTTCTTGAATCAAATATACAGCTCTACTGGGCAATTTAAGGGCTTGCTTCAGGAGATTACAATAATCTTTGCAGCAAGCATGTTTTTTCCGGAAGTCCTGTAGAAAGTTTTTCCGGGCAGTCATATTTTGAGTTGGGGATATTTTGAGAAATCTCACCTTGAGGATGTAGCATCCTGACATGAAATTGCCTTCATAGCCCGTAATATGCCTGCCTTTATGGAATAGAAGTTAATAACTATATTGGAGAATGCCCTCGCAATTGTCAGGCTGTGAAAAACCGGAAAAAAGAATTAATCTCCGAGGGGCTGAACATCGTCTGAGACATCATTTACGAGCTCGGATTTGTTAACATCGAAAACGATCATGCCAGTATTTAACTTCTGAGCTTCTTCTTCGGAGAGTGTGGTAGCTTTTGCCTTCTTTGAGATTATCGCACTGTTTCCGAGAGGATCTTCAATTATGACTGTGATTTTTCTCTTGCCTTCAATCACATCTTCAAGCATACACAGGAGTTCCTCACTACGTGAGGATTTCTCTTCGTCTCCCTGTACCCACCTGCTCGCAGTCAGAAGAACATCCCGAATCCGTTGCAATACACCTTCGATATTCGTTACATATGACTCCGAGACTGATCCGGGTTCGACGGTAACTCCCATCTCCGGGATGCGGATCGTTCCTGAGGTTGAACGGATGACCCTTGCATCCAGGTCTTCACTGGATTCAACTGGCATCTCATAGCGCATGGGCTCCTTACTCGAGAGAATCATGGTATCTGCAAAACGGAAACCGCACTGGCATCTTGCACTGATATACATGATCTCCCCGAAATAGGGAATATTATCTCTCTGCCAGTTCATCATCAGATCTGTCTGGCATAAAGGGCAGCAGATTTTTGTTTCAAACCTTTCCTGTTTTAAGAAATCCGGGTTCAATATTTTCCACCAGAAATTTTAGCTCTGTCGATTTTAATGCCTGTAGGAGTTACAATTACGGTATTTCCTTTAACCCCTGCGATATCTCCATGGACATCGATAATAACATCTTTCAGTTCTTTTAAAACCCTATCTCTAAGCAGGTCATCACCCCTGATGTTTGAAATATCTACAATAACGATATTTCCGTTATAAATTTCCTGCTTGAGCTGGGATACCTGGTTGATACTCGAGATCTCTGCAATCTTTACATAAGTTTCTGCAGGCTCGTCCTCGAGAACTTCTTCATACTTGCTGAGATCAATCTCAGTGTAATCTTCTGGACTGGTTGGACTTTTTACATTGCTGCCAAGGAGCTTGTCTATGAGTTTTGCCATTTATGCGCACCTTTTATATTTTTTAAAATTTGAATCGCATTGTCCTATATTGAAATCTATATTAATTAATTTTGCTATTATAAAGCTGATCCGGATTTTCATTCAATTTAAGAGGTTCGCGTTCCCTACCCGCAGGTTCCGTGAATAAAAGTATATTTTATAAAGGACTATCAGAATTCCGCGCTCCAGAGTTTGTCTCCCACATGGATTATAGACTTTATGGCTTTACCTGAAGTAGCTTCGACCATTTCCGGCCCTTCCATAATAGCTTTTCCAATTGCAAGAGGTTTTTGATGAGTCTCCTCTACTATAATTACGAGGTCTCCTTTTTTTATTTCTGGATCAGCCGCCACAACTCCAGGAGCCATGATATCCGCGCCGTTTGAAACAAAACGGATAGCTCCTTTGTCCACGGTTACAACACGCTTTTGAAGTTCCATCTCAAGAGCTCCATGGACGGTAGGAAAAAGATGTCCTTCTATTTCAAAAAGCAAAGGCCTGCCGTCCACCAGAATAAGAGAGTATTCCTCAAGGATAATTTTTTCCAGGGTTTTGTCTTCCAAATATGACAGCTCTTCGCCGAAAGTGGATACAAGGTCTTTCAACATTTTGTTCTTGACATTTTTCCTTAGTTGAACTCTTGACTTTACTTTCAATTAATCACCGGATTTTCAAATGTTATATTTTATTTATAGCATAGGGTTTTTGTGCCTTTTAAAACTTATGTGGAGTTATGGAGTTATCTGAAACAGATCTCTGTCATATATATTTTCGCATTTATACTCAGAGTGTTCAGGAACTTCACTAGTGTATTTTTACTCAAGTTTTACAAAGAACACTGAAAGCAGCGCAACCGCACTTCCGAAAAATAGAGTCTCATAACCTAAAGGTCCGAGGAAGAGGCTCCCCATAACTGGACCCAACCCGAGCCCTGCATAAATACCAGTATTAAAAAGTCCCATTACAAAGCCGCTTGAGCTAATTCTGGAAACAGCTGTAATCAGCCCTACAACCGCAGTTCCTCCTCCTGCTCCCATAAGGAAGAAAGCAAGTAAAGGCAGCTTTACCGAAAGGATAATACCTGCAACTGCAAAGATTATTCCTGTCCTTACTATGTTTTTATAATTGATGTTTGCTCTGCCTGCAATTAGGGAACTCAGCATTGCAGCCAGATAAGAAACTGAAATTGCCAGTCCGAGCTCGGGTTTTGTCAGAAAGCCAGCACTGTAATCTGCATAGTTCGCGCTCAACAGCCCTGTGGTTCCATAAAGAAGTACTGAAATTGCCCAGATCTTTCCGAAATTGGTCTGAAACAGAGTTTTCCTGGCTTTTTGCAGGTAACTTTTTAATTCGGGAAGAAAAAGTGTTTCTTGCTGGTTTTTTATGGAAATTTCACTTCCTGAACGCTTAAAGTATTTCCCGTTACTATCAGGAGAAAGCAGTTCTCCGGCTTTCGAGAGGAGGAGAAGGCAGGAAAGCCCTGCAAGAATTGTGAAGCTGGTTATTGCAGTTTTAATTCCAAACCCTGCAAACATTCCTGAGAAGAAAACACCTGCAGCCAGCCCACCGTTTAGCAGGAAATTGAATTCCCCAAGGCTTTGCTGGCTGTCCTTCCATTCTGCAATTATGGAAAAAGCTGCAGGAAAAAAAGCCCCGCAACCCACTCCTTCCAGGAATCTGAAAACTCCAAGAATCAATGGGATGTCAGAAAATGCAATAACAAAACCCGATAAAGCAGTAAGAAGCATTCCGAATCTTATCACCTTCAGGTTTCCTATCCTGTCTGCCAGGATCCCAAGAGGTACAAGGGCAAGCAAAGCTCCAATAAAATACCCGGAGAACAGAAGGCTTGAGAAAACCCCAACATCTCCGCTATCTCCTCCAGCAAGCTCCGGAAGAACAGGAATTACTGCGTTTGAGAGTCCCTGAAGCGCAAAAACTGAAGAGTAAAGCGTTAACTTTTTGAGATTCATAAACTTTCCTATTATTATATGTACTCAGCAATATGCTAACTTTCTACTCGATCTTTATTTTTCCTGGTTTCTAAAACCGTTTACTCTTGAAAAATACTTTTATTCTGAGTGCTACTATCATTCTAAAAAGTAGTTTTATTTTAAAAACGTCTACTATTTTTAAAACGTAATCTTAAACGTAATCTTGTTTCTAAAGACTCTTTCTGAATAGCTCAGGAAATTTCATAGAATAATTATCTTACGCAAGATCCTCTGCTATTCAATAAAGGAAACTTATCGAACTAAAATCTGGTTAACATCCTACAAGATCTTTAATTCTTCAATATAATACCAACTGCAAGGATACACCCGTTTGCTATAAACAGTTTTTCAAAACTCACAAAATCTACAAAAAATCCTGCAATAATCGGAGAAAGAGAAAGCCCTGCATATATAGTCGTATTGAAAAGCCCCATTGCAAGGCCTCTGTCAGCATTCATTCTGGCAACAGCGAGGGCAAAACCTACAGTTGCAACTCCTGATCCCCCACCAATACTTGAGAACCCCAGCATGGGATATTTTATTGCAGAGAGAGCCCCAAAAGCCGAAAACCCCAGTCCAATTTTAATTAAGTTTTTTTCCTTTACTTTGAAACGTCCTCCAAGTAGAGAGGTAATCATTGCACAGACATAAAGACTGGAAATCGAGATACCAAGTTGAGCTTTTGTTATAGTACCCAGGCTGTAATCAGGATAGTAGGCTAGAAGCACTCCGATGGCTCCATTAAGCAGAAAAGAACTGAGCCAGAGCTCAAAATTGCGACGGTCGAGGAGCTTTTTAATTTCTCTGTAAGGCTTTCTGAAAAGGTCGGAGCTTTTTAATGCACCTGTTCTCTCTGAGCGTTCAAGATTAGCCAGTTTTCTGGACCTGGAAAACATGTACGTGGTCAAAAAGAAAGTAAGAACTGTAAAAACCAGGATTGCTCCTTTCAGGTAGGTATCTGCCAGCAACCCTGAGAGAAAGGCTCCTGTCGCCAGGCCGGCATTGAAAAGAAAAGTCAGCTCTCCTAAATAGCGCCCTGGATTGTTGAGTTTGGATAATATGGCAAAGGCAGCAGGGAGAAAGGCTCCGCAGGCAGAACCTTCTATAAGCCTTGCAATCAAAAGAATCCAGAGGTTTTCGGAAAATAGAATTATCAACCCTGAGATTACTGTAAGAACAATACCTAGTGCTATGAATTTAAAATTTCCGAACCTGTCCGCAAGAATCCCAAAAGGTAGCATTGTTCCCAGAGCTCCGAGGAAGTAGGCGGAAAACAGCAGGCTTAAGGAGAACCCTCCAGAGGAGTTATTACTTAGGTCCGCAAGCTCCGGAAGGATAGGGATAACAGCATTTGAGAGCCCCATTATGGTAAAAGCTGCTCCGTAAATCAAAAGCCTGTGAAGGTTCATAGCACTAAAAACCCTTAACCAAGTATTATAGTTTCTTGTCTTCGGTTTCTTATCCGGAACAGCTTTCGAAAAAAACTCCTTACAGGTTAAAATGCCCTGAGCAAACTTTTAAAGGGTCCTGCAACTCTTTGCAGGATTTTTATCCATTGGATAGTTATAACGCATATAAGAAGATCAAATGTGGATGCTAAGCCCTAGTTGACAATATAATACAACATAATTATTATAATAAAAGAGATAAAATGCATAGGTATTTATATAATTAGTTTGAATAGGGGTAATGTGAGTAATGTGAGCGGGAAACTTTTTTCACATACCATACCCCCCACTCCCCATATGACCCCCCACTCCCCAACCCGCTCACACTACTTCTTCTTATCAATCTAACAGATGTCAATTGAATTTTTTTTCTTACTTTTTAGCTTATTAATCTGTTATTTCTTTAGAATGATCAAAATCTTTTCTCACTTTTTAGCTTCTTAGTCCATAGCTTCTTAGTCCATTACTTCTTAGTCCATTACTTCTTAGTCCACTAATTCTTAGTACA